>DAOUWY010000340.1 GCA_030666885.1 Methanosarcinales archaeon | reverse complement strand
TACTTCAACTCAGTGTTAAGGTTATTGACAGTGCGCTCGATAGCCCGTGTACGGTTGACAAGCTTTTTGATCTCATCCTCGATGTGCTGTGCGTGCTCATTCAACTCAGGCACCTGTGAACCTTTTAACTGCTCCTCCAGTTCCCCTGCCACAGCCGCTGCCCTAATGCAGATCGAAGCTGACCGAACCGTGGTGGAACAAACACCCCTTCCCCTGGCAGTACAGGAAGAACTGCGCCGCTGTGCCCGCATACGCTCCACCCATTATTCCATCCAGAAAGAGAGTAATTTGCTGACACTGGAAGATCTCCATGCCCGCGACCTTGAAGCTTATTATCAGGCCCTGGCCGTTCATCCGCACCACAATTATTACGAAGGTCGTGCTGCTGCCGACCTGACATCATGGATCGAATATTTTTATCAGGCTGCTGGCCGAAGTATTCAATATTGCAAGGGAGGAGACTCTGCACAGTGCCGAGGATGGGATTACCCTTGAACCAAAGGCCATACGCCGTCTTGATCCGCGGGCAAGGACGGTACTGGCACTGTTTACTAGGATGGAGCAGATCACCTCTTCTGAAGTGGCCAAAACCCTGGGACTCTCCCTGCGCATGGCACGGGTGCTGTTGTAGGATTGGGGTGAAGAAGGGGGGCTGGAAGTGGCGGACCCGTCCCGGCGGGCACGGGCATATACATTAAACGAACATTATCGGCAATTTAACAGCAAAGCGAAGGGAGGCAAGATGAGTAGCCAAACGTTTCGATGGCTCACCCAACCACAGCAGAGCTACGGTGTATAACGATTGAGATTAATTTTGATATTTAACATCAAGAATAATAAGGCTGCAAAGATTAACATTTGATTAAAACCACAGCCTTAAATAATATCTTTATTAACTTAATTGCGATGAAAGTTGAAAAGCGCTTAGAATTATTAAAACAAAAGGTTCAAGAAGATGATTTTCTACGCGCAAGAGGTCTTGGAAACGAAATTCCTTTCTGGATATTTGACTATCCTCCTGAAAAAGAGCTGCTTGTCCGTGAAACGATCGATAAAATAACACTTAACCTTGGAAAAATATCAGTAAATCTCCTTCTCATTGATTTATTTGAAATATCTCTGGAATTGTTGGAAAATAAAATCAGCATAGATGAGATATTCAAATTTGAAAACAAGAACGGTTCGAATGAATTACTCAATAAACTGAAAATTATGCTAAAGCCCGAAATCGTCAAGAAAGCTATACAAGTAAAGATGGAATCCAGTGGGGATGTTCAATTAATGTTTTTAACTGGTGTAGGTAAAGCATGGCCCCTGGTGCGGTCTCATTCAATTCTCAACAATTTACAACCTGTATTGGGTAATGTCCCGTTGGTAACATTTTATCCGGGAAAATATGACAATTATGAATTGAGCTTATTCGGAAAATTCAAAGACGGAAATTATTACCGTGCATTTCCGCTTATCAACGAAGAAACATCTGGGATCCGGGAGTGATATAAATGTCTACAAATGTTAAGATAGAGGACCTATTTAAGAAAGATATTAATAGACAAATCGACGGGGTTATCAAGGTAGACAAATACGATGATGAAAGCGTCTATACTGAACTTGATGAATATGTGGTTACGAAAGAGTCGCTGAAACATTTTGATAGGTTCTTTGACGGATATTACAATGCTACCTATACTCCAACAGATCAAATTGGGGTGTGGGTATCTGGTTTTTTTGGTTCTGGCAAATCCCATTTTATTAAGATTTTATCATACTTGCTTGAGAATAAAACAGTATATGACAAAACAGCTCTTGATTTTTTCAGAAATAAGATTCATGACCCTGAGATGTTCGGTACCATTGAAAAATCAGTGAATTATGGTACAAAGGATGTCATACTTTTCAATATTGATTCCAAAGCAGGTGATAGTAAAGAACGAATCGTCAATATTTTGATGAGGGCGTTCAATGAATGTCGGGGTTTCTTTGGAGATGTATTCTGGATCGCAGAACTTGAAGAGCATTTGCAGGATAAGGGATTATATGATGCTTTCAAAGAAGAGGTA
>DAOUWY010000288.1 GCA_030666885.1 Methanosarcinales archaeon | reverse complement strand
TATAACACGATCACAGGAATCAGGAGTGTTGATAGCGATGTCATCAAAGCGGCAAGAACCCTGGGTGCATCAGATCGAAAGATACTGACCAGTGTTATCCTGCCGCTTGCCGTGCCGAACATCTTTACAGGGCTAAGACTTGAGGCCGGTATGGCCTGGCGGGTTGTGATAGCTGCTGAGATGGTTGCGATCCCGACAGGCATAGGCGCACTGCTGATTCGCTCGGAGAGTCTGCTGAGGGTGGATATTATCATCGTCTGCTTGATGGTGCTTTCGGTAATGTGCCTGGTCTTTGAGCGGTTCTTCCAGTATATCGAAACTAAAATGACAAAAGAATGGAGGTAGATGATGCCGGATATTGAATTGAAGAATATCAGTAATTATATATTCAATGGCCTGAACATGGAAATATTTGATAAGGAGCTGCTGGTCGTGATCGGTAAAAACGGAGCGGGAAAGTCAACACTGCTTAATATCATTGCCGGGCTTGTGGAGTATGAAGGTAGTGTGCTCTTTGACGGGGTTTCGGTCAACAGGATGCTAACCGATAAGCGGCGGGTTGGTTATCTATTCCAGAATCTTGCACTGTTTCCGCATCTTGATGTTGCATCCAATATAGGATATGGACCGGCAGTGAACGGTAATCCAAGGGAAAACATTGCACAAAGAGTGGATGAATTGCTCAGGTTGATGAAGATCGAGCATTTGAGAGACCGATATCCGAAGAATCTGAGTGGCGGGGAGCGCCAGAGGGTGGCCCTGGCACGTTCGCTTGCCGTATCGCCGCAGGTGCTGCTACTTGATGAGCCGTTTTGCAGTCTGGACACTGGAATGTACAGTTGTATCAGGCAGGAGATCAAGAGGATACAAAGGGGGCTTGGGATCACAACTGTGCTTGTTACACATGACATGGCAGAGGCGGTAGAGATGGGAGACAGGATCATGGTAATGAATGATGGAGAGGTCCATGAGGTTGCTGATCTTCAGAGGATGTACAGGTATGATCCTGATGATCTACGTCAACTACAGAACTGCAGCGGCTGCTCCATCGATTGTTATTGCAAGGGATGATTGGAATGTACAATAAAATAAAAGAGAAATTCGCACAAATCGTGGTGGAAAATAACCTGTCTGGTGAGACGGTGAGGATCAGTGCTAAAACCCTGACCCCGGAAGAAGCGATAGGAAATCCGGAAAGTGAGGACTTTCCGATACTGAAAGGGCATGAGCGGCTGATGCAGGCAGAGTTCAGGGGGAGCTTTGGCCAGGCATTCACAGATATGTACGGCGACTTTGAAGGAACGCTTAAGGACGTTCTCTATATGGAACTCAATAACAATTTCAGAAGGGCAATTTTCATCGCAACCCTGAATGCAGTGATGCGAAATCTCGGTCTGATAGAAGGAAGTGTTCATTGCAAGGACCGCGGTCCTGAAGAGTGTGGTCTGGACTTGGTTGAGTTTCTTGAAGGATGCAAAATATCAAGGATAGCATTGGTCGGATTCCAACCTGTGCATGCACGGTATTGCTCGGGATGTCACGAACTTAAAATACTGGACCTGGATAAGGAGAATATTGGGAAGGAGAAATTTGGTGTTGTCGTGCTGGATGGTGATAAGAATGCCAAAGAGGTGCTGAAATGGTGCGATCTGGCACTTGTCACAGGAACTACAGTTGTAAACGGGACAATCGGACAGATACTTGAGATGGCAGGAGATAAAGTGGTTTTCTATGGCATTAGTATAGCAGGTGTTGCACAGTTGTTTGATCTTAACAGATTCTGTCCGCGTTCGACATGATGAAGTAAATACTAAAAATCAGGAATCAATCATTGAGGAATTAATATGACTAATGTGATCGATGCACATAACCACCTGGGTGGACCGGATAAAGGTGATGGGATGACCCAGAGTGCAGGTGAGATCATTACCAGGATGGATGCCGCAGGTATTCATAAGGCTGTGGTGTTCCCATTCAATGATGAGGACCCTGGAATTTCATTTTCCAGAAGTAATGACCTGGTCTATAGTGATGTGGCCCAGAATCCTAGCAGGCTGATAGGATTTGGACGCCTTGACCCCAACCAGGGGGGGCAGGCAGTGGCAGAGGCTCAACGTTGTGTGGTAGAACTGGGATTGTCAGGAATTAAACTGCATCCTCAAGCCCAGAAGTTTGCTATTGACAGTGCGACCGTTTACAGGATCGCAGGATGGGTGGCGACCGTGCGGCCTGACATCCCTATAATTTTCGACAACGGCAAGCCGGCATCGCCTAATCAGCTCATTGGCGACCTTGCAGAGACGTTTCCTGATGTTACGTTCATTCTGGCACACATGCGGGGCGGCGACTTCATTGAAGTGACCGCGGCCCATGATAATATATTTATCCAGACCACAGGGGTGCCGCAGGTGGAAGTCGTGCAGAAGTGTGTGGATGAGCTGGGGGCTGACAGGGTTATGATGGGGTCGGATTCGCCATATCATTCCATGGAAGATGAAGTGATGAAGGTGGAAGCACTGCAGTTGTCCAAAGGTGAGAAGTTAATGGTCTTTAGTGGAACTGCCAAAAATGTACTGAAAATTTAGCCAGCTTGCCAGCTTGTTTGCAATAATAACACCTGCTCTTTTCTCTGGTGCTATTGCAGGTCGTATCAAGTTCAAGTCGTATATTGCATTTATTGCACTATGGGGACTTATCGTCTATGCACCTGTCTGTCACTGGGTATGGGGCAGCGGGAGAGTCGTTTAAGAGATACCTATAATTAGAAAGATGAAAATGTAAAATAACTTAGGTATTTAACCGATAAGAATTGGAAAAATAAAGAGACTTTTTATTATTTAGCATGAAAGTACCCTTGGATTCTTTCATCTTTTTG
>DAOUWY010000209.1 GCA_030666885.1 Methanosarcinales archaeon | reverse complement strand
GCTGGCAGGCCCCCGTGCGCTACCCCATCTTGTTGATGCACTTATTCTGGCTTGTAAAGTTGGGGATTATTCGATCATGGAAGACCTGCCTACAGTATTCGGACGCATAGGTCCGCCAGCAATTCCCCTCCTTGAGGAGTTCATTCATGCCCATAAAGGGAACAATGATTTTTGGTACCCTCGCAGAACTGCGGCGGATGGGCTATTAGCCATAGCTACGCATCATCCTCATGAGCAAGAACGTATACTCACATTTCTGCATGAGTTGTTTTTAGAAGAGGATGACGAGGAATTCCTGGGATTTGCTGCAAAGTCTCTTTTAAAATTTAGTGATCCGTCATCTATCCCAGTTCTAAAGAAGGCTTTCGATCGTGGCATTATTGATGATTATTTTTCCAGGAGGGACGATCTCTTAAAAAGGAGGGTAAAGCCTCTTGGTATGTATAATAATGATCTGTTACACTTTTATGATCCAGAACAGGTCGGCGAACGCCAGGTCAGATTGGAAATAGAGTACGAAAAAGAATACGAAAAAGAGTGTTATGCAAACAAAAAGCTTGAGCAGCGAGAAAAATCCATAGCTATTGAGCTTAAAAGATTGGAGGTAGTAAATACGTTAAATGAGCGCAAAGTACTACCTCTCAAAAGGAAAGTAGGGCGCAACGAACCCTGTCCCTGCGGAAGTGGTAAAAAATTCAAGAAGTGTTGTTTTTCATTTGTGAAAGCTCTTCCTCCCAGGCAGGTACTTGGTAATGGATTTTATTATAGTAAATGGGCTGGTCCGCATACAGCAGCACCTTATGATATAATACTGGTTCTTGAAAATCTAACATTTTTGGCGTCTAATGCTGAAAAAGAGGGAGATGTTGTCAGGGCTATGCAACTATTCAGGATACTGGAACCTCTAGCTGAGCAAAAGGGATTGCTGGGTGAATTACTGCGCCATTTCAGATTAATTGTTTCTGAACACCCGGAACTTGGAGAGGAAGGGCTTGATATACTCCGCCAGCTCCAGTCATTACATAAAGATCAAAACCAGGAACAATGGGTCTATACCAGTATGGATATCGCTGATTATCTCGGTGGTATGGGAAGATGGGATGAGTGCAGGAATGAGTATCAGAAACTTATAGAAGTGATGCCGGACTACTCTTTCATTCGGATAGGGTTTGCCCGCATCCTGGAAAGGGGTAATTATCCTGATGAAGCTGTTACCTCATATGAGCATGTGCTCCGGATGGGGGACCAGGCCGATGAGAATGATCTGGAAATAGCAGCAAGGGAACTGAGGGAATTAGCTGCCAGTCATAATATAGAACTTGATACATTGACAAGGACAGCTCTTGGTGATATCCTTAGTTGTGAGGAATAGAAAGAGTGTTTACCAGAGGTATTCATTTTTCATTTTTGTGTGAAGTGAGTTAATGTTTAAGAATGATTTTTGCTTTTATTTTAGCTACATCTCGTTCTATCATTGAAATCCTCTCATCAAAATGAGATCTGAAATCATCTTTAAAGGCGTGGATTTCTGATGATATTTCTATTCTATTTTGATCGATTTTTTGGCTGAGATTTAAGTTCATTTCTCTCATATACCTCACAGCCGTATCCATTCTTTCGTAAGTTGCTGTGGTCAGATCTTCTTCTCTGATTATCTCAAATGTTCTATATTCGTCTGTTGACTTTTTATAGACTACCTCAATATTTTTTACGCGTATAGGGTATTGAATAATGTTGATTTTTTCGAGCAATTCTTTGATGCTATCTTCTTCACCCTCACAGATAATCTGCACAGTCCCGTCATCAAGATTTTTTACATGCCCGTTAAGATTTAGATTAAAAGCAATCTCATCAATGAAATCTCTAAAACCTGCTTTTTGAACTCGACCGTATATTATGATCTCTGCACGTTTCTCCATACTAAATCAATTTTCCTTATTGAATATAAATGTTATTCCTTGTTTATTCAGGCCGTCCCAAAACTAAAAGCATGTGTACAAATCAAATATGCGTCTAAACCAAACAGTTTCAAACGAACTCACATTTTCTTGACATCTCTTGTTCATCTATAGCGTTCAAATGAAGTCCTTCATGCTTTTCTGGGCATACTCCAACGCAGGAAGGCTTTCGACCATGTTTATTTCAATTCCCAATTCAGCAGATAAAGGCTTCATGATTCTATATACATCATAGCGTTTAACAAGCAGTTCATCTGGTATGACTTTTATTTGCTCGATAAAATCAGTGAAATTCACAGGGAATGTTGATTTACAATCAGCCTCCTTTTCTAACCGGAGGTTAAGAATAAGGGTAGATTTGTGGTCGACAAGCAGACTCATGTAAGGAAAATACGGTCTTTCTTCCTTTTCCCGCAGGGCCGCTGGTACATAGAAAAAATCGATCTCCCAGATGCCTCTGCGCTGCAACCGTGCTTTTTTTATCCTGTCTAAAGTAGTTTTTTCAACAGGAATCACCGGAGCATCTTTCATTTCCAGAGCCAAAGGTTCCAACCACTCATCTTTCCATATTATGTCATCGCCCGGCTTATCAGGCACCCGTACAAAATAATGATCCTTTAATGGATGAACAAGCAACCCGGGATCTTTTTTGAAACGCAGGGAAACGTCCATTGCCTGCTTTAAGGCAACCGTTAGGAACCTTGCCTCATCACCTTTTAGATACCATGGAAAAAAACCCGGCATATAATTCCTAAACAGTGGCCATGCATTACGTCCCCGAAACTTCAAACCAAGGGCTTTTATCTGCCGGAGGTCTTGCTTTTGCAGGCATTTTCGATCCTCAAATGACGCCATTAAGCATTTCTGAACATACAAAGCCTCATCTCTTAACTCTGAAAATTCACCAGACAATATCTTTGATAACCCATACAATCCCTCTGAGCCTGAATATAGCCCAAGGGCATAGTGCTCACCTGCAGCGCCCATGATGCAGCAGTATCCTATTTCACCGCTTACCGGGTCCTTAACCCCGAAAATGTCGGTATCGTACATCCAGTTCCAGGGAGCCAGTTCCTTGAACTCAAGCGCTGCTTCGTACAGGGCTTTCCATTCCAGAAGAGACGGCGGCAGTTCATTATTCATCATTTATTACCTCGTATTTTTTTCACCATTTTCATTTACTGCAGATACATTGCCGAAGCGAGGAATGCATTCTCGGGTTTTCCAAAGAACTCGCTATCAGGGTACATGGATAATTCATACTTCATATTGCTGTATGTATAGAATGCAAAGCCCCATCGATCATCGCCAAAATATCGAAGCCTGCATAAATGGATAGGAGTGTTTCGGAGCCGTTCAATATATTCTTCCCTTGTTTCCGGCCAATCCACGGGAGGCCAGTCATTGCTGACTTCTGGCTCTTGATATGCATCAATGTAACAAAATTGACTTTTAAAGCGAATATCCAGGCGTGTGTACTTCCCTCTAAAGTGCTCCTTGGCAATGCTTGTAATACGCTTCTCAACATCATGTTTAACCGGATCAGGGATTTTTATCCCTCCGGTATCAGGATCAAAGACCCATTTTTTCTGTGGCGACATGATCTTCTCCAAATATATTTTTTATTATTTTAAAACACTTCCATACCATTTGGGAAAATTATTCTTTATGAACTCATCCATCTCTTCTAAATATTTTGGATTCTTATTTTCTTCCCTCCACTCCTTATAAACCTGTATGAAATTTTCATGAGGGGCATCGACAGCCCAATCCTTAAATTCTGTAGTGCCTTCCCGTTCGAACTGATCAATCCCTAGCAATATCCCCATGCAGTGAAGTTTAGCATTTTCATCCATTGAAAGCTTCTGGCATTTCCTGAGATCGTCAATATAAGGCTCCAGCACTTCTTCAAACATCTCAAAGGCCAGTTCATAAGGATCAACATACCCGTATCTCGTGCTTCCTGAGTTATTCCAGACATCCTCAACATCAAGGATGTCTAGATCATAGAAGATATCCTCTGAGATACCATCCGGATCCACATCTGTAAGGTATTCCAGCGCCAGCTCTTGTATCCTTTTTGAAATCTTCGCATCCTCATCAGCAAGTCTTTGTAGAATTTCATTAGCATGCTCGGTGCCGACTTTATCAAGAACCTGCTTATTTATTGTGGTTCTGGAGGGTGGCATTGTGCTGTTCTTCGTGGGTTTTAGGGTCATTTGTTCACGCACATGAAATTATAAACGCATTTCGATATCGATATTAGCAATTTTTTTAGTTTCAATCTGATCTTTTGACAGGATTTACAGGATTGGATGTATTCTGTAAATC
>DAOUWY010000307.1 GCA_030666885.1 Methanosarcinales archaeon | reverse complement strand
CAAAGGCACCTCAATACGCTTGCTATGGATTGAGTACCATAAGGTCCGGAGTGCACAGGCAGGGGAAGTTGTTACTTTTCCCTACGGTTCTGCCATTGCCACAGGCACACCCGTGTTCAAGACATTTGATTCAATACTGGTCGCCTCAGCAAGGAATACGTACCGGTCAGTTCACCGAAAGATCCCTATTACCGTACATGTAGAAGCCATAAAGGGTCACGCACTTTTGGTCAGGATGAGTGATCACCAGGGAAATACCGGAGAATCCAGGTCAGGAAGTGTAATATCTCCTGCAAGACGCCATCCGCTGGATGAACAGACACTTGAGAAACAGGTCAGTAAACTGGGGGACACGTATTTCCAGGCAGAAGGAATCAATATCCGGATGGATGATGATATTTTCATTCCACTGTCCATGATCAACCCGGCCAGGCGCGAGGCGATCGAAGAACTCAACCGTTTGAGACTTGCAGGGTATTGCCGGGTATGTGGTTCGGTTGGGCTGCAAACACATCATCCACCAGATGTTAAGGATCGCAGCCCGGTATTATCTGTCAGGGTGGCAGGGCCGGAGGTGGTCAATGCTGCTATTTCGGGCGGGGCCGCCAGGGTGTACGTTGATATTGAGGGCATTACCGGGAAAGAGCCTGCAACCAATACTGTCATTGAAGAAGCACACCGGGCGGGTGCGACCGTATTCATCCGTCTGCCTGATATTGTGAAAGATAAAGAAACAACACTTGTCACAAGGACATTGGACCAACTCTATGGTGTTGACGGCATACTGGCCACCGGGCCTGACCAGATATACTGGTTAAAGGAGATGTATGACCTACCGCTGGCGGTAGATTACCCTGCTAATGTGTTCAATACACAGGGACTGGACTTTGTAACCGGGCTGGGAGCATGTAGCATTACATTATCTCCTGAACTAACACTGGATGAGATTGCCAGTATTTCTGCTGGTTATGATATTGAATGCCTGGTCCAGGGAAGTGTGCAGTTGATGGTATCCGAACACTGCATGATAGGTGGTATCAAGGGGTGCTATAGTCCAATTGTAGTTAAGAGTGAAGTTAAGGGGAGCATGACAACTGAACAGGTCACCAGACCCTGCCAGTCTGGGAGTATTGCAGGTACTGGGTGTAGTATCAGGGATGGGAAGGGATTTGTATTCCCTGTGAGACATGACAACCGGTGCAGGACACATATTTACAATTCAAAGGAACTGGGTCTGGTAGACAGCATACCTGGTATTATAAAAGCTGGAGTGAGATCCTTGAGGATAGAAGGAATGTTCTATGATGTAAAACAGGTGGAAGAGGTCACTATGTTATACTCACAAGCAATTGAAACCTATTTGGATAACCCGGCGCAGTATGATGGAAGTGTCTACCTGTACAGGCTGAAGAAGATGTTCTCTGGTAACCTGACCACTGGACATTATTTCAGGGGTGTGCAGTAATGAGCCGGGTATTTCTCTCAGGTTCCATGCGTGGCGGGCGCAGATTGGTTGCAACATACAGGTTCATGGCGGATGTGATGCTATTGGCGGGTGTGGAGGTGCTGAGTGAACATGTGGCCAGGGAGACGGTGTTCGATGATGAGAGGGGTATGAGCGAGCAGGAGATATTTATGCGGGATGTGGGTGGCATAGAGCAGTGTGACTGCCTTGTGGCAGAGGTGAGCGTACATTCTATCGGTGTCGGATACGAAATATGCCATGCTGTGGGCCTGGAAAAGCCTGTGTTGTGTGTGTATGAGCGGGATTCAAATGTATCAGCCATGGTGCTGGGGAATAAGGGGGTAGTTGCGCAGGGTTATGGTAATCCTGATGAACTGCGGCAAATTGTGCTGGGGTTTGTGGGGTCGGTGTAGCTGGTGGGGTCAGGTGGGCATGTATCGAAAAAAGTAGAAAGCACTGGACAATGGGATTGTGCTATAAACTTTCTTTAAAAATCAGGACTGGCCCATTATTTCCACTGTAATATATATATATATTTTAAATTTCTAATGATGATATTATGGTGATATCATCCCAATCCTTGAAAATTAAATCATCGTTTGATGATAATAGATTAATAGATTAATAGATGCCGTTTTTTGACTTATGATCACTGAGTTGCAGGTATAGTTATTGTAAAATGCTTATTATGAACTCACATAAAAAAGTTCGACATGCCCCTTATTTCCATTGGAAATATATATATTACAATTTAGAATAATAGTCATTATAATGATGGTATATCAATTTTTTTATAATTTTATCCTCATTTGGTGATAGTAGCTTAATAGTTACCGTTTTTTGACATATGATCACTGGGTTGTAAGTATAATTATTTGCCATAATGTTTATTATAGACTCATATTAAACATTCAGACATGCCCTTTGTTTCCATTGGAAATATATATATTGCAATTTGGAATAATAGTATCATGGCGACGATATGTCAACTTTTAAAAAATTATTGCAACTATATCCTATTTTCCGCACATTTGAGAATGCTTAAACTCGATTTAATTTTATTAAAAAAAATGATGTCTAGCCTTCGTTTTCGTCTCCTATAATAGACTGCCATGATTTTCATTTCAGAGTTAATTCATATTCTTCACAGTTTG
>DAOUWY010000320.1 GCA_030666885.1 Methanosarcinales archaeon | reverse complement strand
AATAAAACAGGAGGATTTTAGTATATAGGGGGGTCAATTTTAGGTGGGAATTTTCACCGCTTCCTAAACACCCCTCATCATACCTCCCTGGCTGGTCAGGACAGCCCTGTATCGTGCCGTCACATCCGGTACAACAATAAAGCATCCCCACTAGGCAGAACCGTGGGTGCCTTCGTCCAGTCACAGGGTCCCAGGTACAGGAAATACTCTCCCATATCCACGCGCAAGTCCTTTTTGGCATCCATTCCTATACTGACACCAACATCACCCCACAAAATCCGCAAGAGATTCTTCCGGCTGCATCCTTTCCACAACAGGCCGCATATCAATGTACATTTTAGGAAAATCAGTCTGCCTGTACCTCTCCACCACCCTAAACCCCAGCCTCTCATAGAAACTCATACTCCCAGGCTTGGAATCCACAGTAAGGTACCGGCAGCCTATAATCTCAGACACTGACAGTGCCAGCCCGATAGCAGCCAGGACCAGGAACCTGCCGAACCCCTGCCTCTCACACGTTTCATCAACCGCCAGTCTGGCAATCTTGATACTCGGGTATTTACGGTACGGATAACCGTCTATACCATCTGCTTCATCAATGGCCTGGACCTCAATGGTATCGGCAACAATAGTGAAAAAACCTGTAATACTCTTATTCAGGCAGCAGAGATATGTCCTGCTTATCATTTCGTCCTGGTCATCCAGGGCATCATTTATCAAAAAGTCGTTAAGTTCGGCATTTGTGGACGTAAAAGAAGTTACATCGTACCTGTTTGTTAAAGGCACAATAGAAGGTTTATCTACAAAGAATGGTTCGGATTCCATTAGTGTTTAAAATTGCATTTATATATTTGCCTGGCTTCCTTGAACATGTCCACCTGTTCTCTGGTAACCTTTGGATTTTTCTTATCCATCCAGAACTGTCTGGCATCTTCGTCCTTCAGTATCAATCCGAATTCTATGGGTTTTGCCATCCTTTTTCTCCAATTAAAGATTTCCTTTATTGTATTTATAGTATAACTATAGAGGCAGCCCCACAATTCAAAAAACCGGGAGAAATAAGGCCAAATATATCAACATCTTATCACTGGCTGTCAGTAATAAAGGGCCTGCTCTGCCATTATTCTGGATTGTCCTTGATTGAAAAGGAAACAGTTCCTTTGAGCACTGGAAACATGTCTTAACACCAGTAATTGAAGAATTGCAGCAGATAGAAAGGCTTTCAGGTAAATCAATCCTTGTTGTGGCAGATCAAGAATTTGCCAGCCCAAAACTGGCTAAATGGCCTGAAAATACATATAGCGTGGAAGCCTATACTGCGAATACAAGCAAGCATGTATACAAAAAGCGTAACTTACTGAACATTCACTCTTCGTATTCATTCGCCGCTCCAACAATCGCATCAACAAAGTCATCCGCACTGGCACCAACCATCCGGATATCATTCTCATCAAAATAAGTATGGACAATACGTCCAACATCCTCCCTGTCTGTTTTTGCCCCGACAAGCAACCCCTCCAATGGATCAAAATCAATATCATTTATCTGCATGAAATCGCCCGTAATCCCGGCATCCATTATCTTTCCTTCATTTACATATAATGAAACCCTGATAATTCCCTTTTCTGCAGGATAGACACACGAGACATTTGATACGCTGCAGTGACCCGGTCTCAGGATAAATTTCTTTGACGAGAAAATATCCATCTTTTTATTCCATATTGCATTTTCCGCCTCGTTTAATCCCGCCTTAATTAGTTTTACGCTTAATGCCTCTTCAAATCCCCGGATCAGGCAATCCCTCAGTTCTGCAGGTGGTATCTTTCGCCCTAATTCCTGGATAATTGTGGTTATCCTTTTCTGTACAGATGAAACTCCTTTCTTTTTTAATTTGGGTGCCGGGATCCTGGCTATCCTCATAAATGTGTCCATATCGAAATCCCATATAACGCTGCCATATATCAGCAGGGAATTCTGCCTGGTCATTGCAGTCATCCCGCCAACCTTCTTATCCCCGATATTTATATCGTTAATAGGGGCAAAAACCGCATCCAGGCCGAGTTTTTTCAGACCTGTTATAACACCTCTTGACAATATCTCGAAATTCCTGTCCATATCATCTGAAACATGGGAATCCCTTTTGTCTAAACAGATACCCCAGGATGTGGAGCCAGGAACCATTAATCCCGCCCCGCCACCAGTCTCCCGCCTCTCGATCGTTATTCCAAGTTTTTCACATTCCACAATGTCACATTCTTCCTCGCAACATTGATTCCTGCCTAAAGAAAGCACATAACCCGGGCATTCTTCCAAAAATACGGTATTGGGACTTATTCCTTT
>DAOUWY010000015.1 GCA_030666885.1 Methanosarcinales archaeon | reverse complement strand
GCGGGTATCTTTCCACAGGGGAATATAATGTAGTTCAGTGATCTGGCCGTCATGTGAAGCTATCTTGGTATTGGCGCCGCCGATGTCGATGCCAATGACCGGACCGTTCGGATTCATATATATCCCTATTATTTAATATATGTTATAAAACTGTTTTTAGTTACTAAGACACTCAATGTAAGAAATACCGGCAATCCCAATATCATTATATCCCCTAAATCCATGAGTGATATTTTGAATATTCAAGTTGGGATAGAATTGAAAATATAATTATTTACAAAAGATGAATTTCTTTTCAAAGTAAATTGAATGGTCCAGTCTTCTGGTATCTTTGTGGATCACCTGCCTTGTGGGAGCGCAGATAACCACTCACTAATCAGCTTTTGTTTCTATAATAATAACACGCCTATCTAAATCCTTTATTTCCATCTGCATATCTCAAATGTCGATAATGACTTGGTTTAACTTCTGGAGAATTGCACCGATTTTTAAATAATACCTGCAATTGTCACAACGACACCGAATACAGGGATCATATCCACCCAAACAGGCGAATTTATTAAGCCTGTCGCCTTCCCTAAAGCCCATACGGTGATAATAAATATCCCCATCCATATCAGTATATCTGTGATATCTAAGTGATATCCTTTTTTTATTACAACCATTGCTTTCTATTTTAATGTTCAAAGTATTTGGTTTTTTCTTTTAAATGGCTTTGAACCGGATCAAACTCATCTTACCTCGATAATATTAAATATGTTTATAGCCTGTTAAGTCCGTTATACCTCAGATATGGATCACGTATCTGATTTCAAATAATAATAATAATAATCCCATAAAGGAGATAATGAATGGCAGATTTCCGAATTATAGTTTCAGACAGCAATACAGGATTGGCACACCAGATAGAGGTTTCTGGCGGACATGCTAATGGTTTCATTGGAAAGAGTATAGGTGATGTAGTAAGCGGGGACACTATGGGTCTTCCGGGTTATTCCCTGAAAATAAAGGGCGGGACTGATAAGGGCGGTTTTCCCATGCGCGGTGGTCTTCCCGGTTCATCCAGGCGAAAAGTACTTGTGACTGGTGGAGTGGGTTTCAATTCACCTGTTAAAGGTATGAGACGTCGCAAGACCATGAGGGGGGAAGAAATTTCATCTGATGTCAGCCAGATCAATGTGTTCGTAGAGGAATACGGCAACAAGTCCATTGATGAACTGCTTGGCAGCGGGACCGGGGAAGAAGAAACAAACGAAGAGTCAATGGAAGAAGTAGCTGAAGAAGCTGCAGAAAACGTTGAGTAAGCGACTGAAGAATAACCTGGACTAATAATTACTTTTTTTTAACGATCGGTTATTCCGGTCATACATCTTTTTTTTCATTCTAATGGCGGTACTTTTCTTGTTAAGATGGGTTGGACAGGAAAATTGAATGGGGCCCGGGTCGGGAATCGAACCCGAGTCGAAGGATCCACAGTCCTATAGGATAACCCCTACCCCACCCGGGCACAATATTTTTGGTAGGGAGAGTATTGCCTATGGATGCATTGAAATGACATAAAGGTTTTGTTGCAACGGCTCTTCTGTGTGCATAATTCAAGCTATTTCCAGGGATTTTATGCCTTTACGACAATAAAGAATAAGTACTTTAATGCGCTATTAGGATACCCTGCAGTCCCGTAGGGTAGTAGGTCAATCCTGCAGGCCTTTGGAACCCGTGACTCTTGTAGGGTCAAGGATGAGGACAGCCCGCGACGGCGGTTCGAATCCGCCCGGGACTATAATCCAATCACTTGCAAAACACCATCGTGCTCCGGTAGTGTAGTCCGGCCAATCATTCCGGCCTTTCGAGCCGAAGACTCGGGTTCAAATCCCGGCCGGAGCATTTGTGGTCCTTAAATTCCTTTTTTAGGGCCGATTTACCATTTCTATGAGATATATCTATCTGAGTTGTATCCTGAGATTCTTTTTTAATTCCCTGATTAAAGATTTGTATTGATTTCAATATTTGAGCATGAGCATTGTGGAGAGCAGCACCGAATGGAGGTGTTGTACTGCCACAGGCATGTGGGTTTTGTGGAGGGTTTGCAGATGGGTGCGGGTGTTCAATGAGCAGGCTAAGGTGACGCATGAGGCCGCTATTGGCAGTGTTAATAAGAAGCAGGTGGAGATTTTGATATCATGCGGGCTTGATGAGTCAGAGAGTATGGATGTGATTGTGAGGGGGGACAAGGAATATATTTATAGAATTTCGTCCAAAGAATGCACTATACAGGTCTCGTTACATTTCGTATGGGGTATGCCGTGACTGAACATAAAATCAACCAGAGGTGGATTCATGGAACATCCTGATGATAGGACTTGGCGCAAGAAGATCGAAGAAGGCTTTGATCGGCGTATCGCTGATCTCAGCAACCAGAATGACAGAATGTCAACTCCTGAGGGCCTAATGGCCAAGTATGGCTTGGCTCCGGACATGGAGGCACGGGATTGGGAGTCGGAGTTTCTCCAAAAGATGCAAGAAGAGATCCGTAAGGGTGACCCACTTCGGGCTATTGAGAAGCTTGATTTCGACATGCTATCGTGTTACCAAGTCCCTGCGGTAAATTGGGCAATGCGAGGTCTGGCCAATTTTGTTCTCGGCAGGTGGTCAAACGCTATCGACGATACAAGCGAGGCTTTGAGAATTGATCCCGGCTTTGCTCCGGCCTATGCCGTCCAAGCCGAGGCATATTTGCGGAAAGGTGATGCGGCAAATGCACTTGATGCAGCCGATCTGGCACTGACCTTCCATCCGGACTATCCATGGGCACTGGGTGTTAGGGCCTCTGCCTGCTACCTATTGCGTTACCTCGACTCAGCCATTGATGCCGCCGATCAAGCTTTGGAGACTGAACCAAAATGGTTCCTTCCCCGCGAGGCACGCGCTCTATCCTACTATCAGCTGGGGCGCCTTGACGAGGCTGTTTCTGACGCCCGTGTCCTTTCAGCTGCCGACCCGGATAATGTAGTTGCTCGCAGAATCCTGCGTTGCGCAACCTTTGGTTTCAAAATCTTTGAAAATGGCGAGGATGGGACCAGCATGTCTTGAAGTATAAAAGATAAACAATCAGGACATTGGAGATAAATAACACTTATTTAACCCACACACATCAAAAATTGCCACCTGGCCCCCTTCAACTCCAGTCAACACCACACAATTCCAGACCAATTGTCAGAGAAAGATTTTTTACACTACCCAGCTTACAATATAGCAATGAAATCCAGAAATCTTTCAATTCTTACCATCCTGCTAACTCTTCTTGTATTCCCTCCCTCTGCTGGCGAAAACCAGACCACATGGATCACTTCAGCATTCTCGGATGAGAACAGTATGGACGTATCAATACAATCCAGCCAGCAGGTAAATAACGGACAGCTCATATTCAAACTAACATCAAAGGAAAAAGTAATCGAAACCACAACCCTGGATTTCACAATAGCACCAGGCAAGGAAATAACAAAGGTCATCATATGGGATTTACAACCCCAATTCCAAACCTACGTGGCCACAGTCAGCGTACTGGTCGATGGCAAATCCGTAGATGAAACATCATACAAGTTCTCTTACGGGTTTGCAATATGGCCAAGGTTCCAGGTAGTTGATCTCAGCGCCAGTGGCAGAGGCGCAAGCCTGCTATTAAGGCCCTGGAAAGTATCCAATCCCGGCGTTGCCGACTTTGTCTTCCAGTTGATACAGGATGGCGAGGTAATATATTCAAAGACCAAAGAGGACATACCTGTGATTCAGTCAACCCCGCTTTCCATTGACTGGCCCATCCTCCTGGATGACAATACCGAGTATAGCGTACGTGTAAAGGCCATATCCCACACCCCGGACATTACATCCTCATACGTGACCTCCTTCACAGCAAACCAGGAGGTAGAGATTGATGACATGGATGTAGACGTAGACGATTTCGGTGTCAGCGTAACACTTTTTGGCAGGTCACAGGTACCTTTTGACGGTATAGTGGAAGTAGAACTTCACAAGGACGGTTCAGATCCAATTGTATTCACAGGCAAGCCCGAACTCATTACACTAAATAGGGATGACACAGTGGGTATCGTATGGGATGATGACCTTGACCCTGGTACATACCAGGTCAACATACATATTTTGACACTTGAAGATGAAATACTGGACAGGTATGAAACAATGCTCTTTATCCCCGAACGTACCTCACCTCCCAGCCAGCCCACACAATCCCGGACACCCGGATTCACAATTTTATTAACTATCCCTGGCATTATATATGCAGCTATGATCAGTAGCAGGAAATAAGGGGGGAGAAGGCATTGTTCGACATTATACTGCGAAACCTTTCACAACGCAAAGTCAGGACGGCCCTGACAATATTTGGCATCGGCCTTGGCATATTCGCAGTTATTGTTATGGGCTCCATGTCAGAGAACTTCAACCAGACATTCGAAACATCATTTGCACTGACCGCTGACAAGATACGTGTATTCGGCTCAAGCGGCGTGTTCGGCGGGAGCGTGACCACCGGTAAAGCGGCAGAGGTCAGGAAAGTACCTGGTGTCCATGACGCATACGGACTGTTAATGGCACCGCTGGAGGGAGGAGGTGGCATGAGTTTTGGCGGTAACCAGGTGGTGGGACTGCCACCAGAGAAATCCCAGACTGTACTGGGACCGGTCCGGGTCAGGGAAGGAAGGGACCTCATGAGGGGGGATAGATACGTAACCGTTATTGGTAGTAGTATTGCAACCCAGTATGATATCGGTGTAGGGGACCGCATTGAGATACAGGACAAGTACTTCACAGTGGTCGGGGAGCTGGAATATACAGGCAGTTTTTTTGATGCATCGGCAGCAGTTCCACTTGATATTGCCCAGGATGTTTATGAGATGGGGGATATGGTATCCATGATATTTGCCGTTCCTGAACAAGGTGTCGATGGTGAACTGCTGGCAAAGCGAATAAAGCTCAGCGTGGACGGAGTGGATACATTATCCCCCAGTGAACTGGAGGAGGAGGCAAAACAGAGCCTGATGATATTTTCTGTAATAACTGTAAGTGCTGCAGTCCTGGCAGCTATCATCGGGGGCTTAAGCGTTATGAACACCATGTTAATGTCTGTGATGGAGCGCACAAAGGAGTTTGGTATATTAAAGGCAATGGGGGCGGAGCAGCGGGATATCCTGCTAATGACTGTGGGCGAAGCTGCCATTATGGGTTTACTGGGGGGGCTGCTGGGACTGGCCTGTGGATGGGTTGCAGTTTTTGGCATAAACCTATGGCTGGCTGAAAAGGGGATCGTACTGTTCCTTATCACGCCCAGGCTGGTGGCTGTTGCCATGTTATTTGCCATATTGCTGGGTACCTTGTCAGGTATCTACCCTGCCCTGCGGGCTACCGGCATGAGTCCAATGGAGGCACTCAGATATGAATGATGCTGAGCCTGATATTATATTACAGACCCGGAACCTTAAAGAAACTTATATGCAAGGCAAGGTGCCCATACATGCCTTGCAGGGTGTGGACCTGGAGGTCAGGAGGGGGGAGCTTGTAAGTATCGTGGGTCCGTCAGGTTCGGGAAAATCCACACTGTTATCAATCATCGGTATGCTGGAAATTCCCACTGAAGGCAGCGTATTCATTGACGGTATCGAGGTGACAGGGGTTAAGACGAAGGCGATACCCAGGCTGCGCCGCGAGAAGATCGGGTTCGTATTCCAGCATTTCAACTTGCTGCCAGCCCTTACCGCATTGGGTAATGTGGAGATTGCCATGAGGTTTGCCAGGGTTCACAAGAAGGAACGGATCAAGCGGGCCCGTGAGGTGCTAACAGAGATGGGGTTGGGCGACCGCCTGAACCACAAACCCTCTGAGATGAGCGGCGGGGAGCAGCAGCGGGTGAGTATTGCCAGGGCGCTGGCCAACAGGCCTGCTATCATACTGGCCGATGAGCCCACTGGCGAGGTGGATACAAAGACCAGGGACCTTATTGTAGGCATCCTGCGGCGGCTGTCGGATGGCGGGCAGACTGTAATAATCGTGACCCATGACCCCTGGGTGGCAGAGCGGACAGACCGGGTTATCACGTTGGTGGATGGGAAGGTGGAGAATTCATAATTTTCGTCAATTGGATTTCAGCGATCCCATGTTGGAAAAACGGACCCCTCTAACTCCTCCACAAGTCGTCTAAGGCTCAAGCCAGGATATTTTTACATCCACAACTCACCTGGAAACCCTGGTGATCATCCGACCATTAGTGAATGTCATTTCTTTGCGTACCTGGGTATGAATATCCCACCCAGCTTGATAAATGGCCGAACTTTATCATTAATAAAAGAGTCAAATTAGCATATTCTCTTAAAAGCATATCTATTTTATAGTGTTAACCTGTTTTTGCAATTCTAAATTTTAAGAGGGGAAAATGATTGTTTCTCTTCATAGATTTAGGAGTGTTTCAGTTTATTTGTATTGGATTTTAGAACGGCTGTCAAATTAGATACGAGGTTTTGAGAACTAATTTGACGGTTTTATTAATATTGTTGTATTTAAATAGATATAGTTATATTATATACAATGAAAATAAATATATCATTCCAGGAAGATGGAGGAATAAAGATTCGTGGGAACTATTTCAATCATCGTTGGAGTAATTTTAATAGTAATTCTAGGTACATGGTTTTTTGGTGAGAGGTGGAGACCTTTACGTCCTTCTACCTGGAAATTCATGAAAGAAGCAGGTTTGTGGAGAATCCTCACACTTCAAGCTTTGCATGGATATATCTATGGTCGGTGGACAAATCAATATGTTAACATTCTATTTAATAAAATCCTTCCCCGGTTGAATCCTGTAATAAAAATGTGGTTATCAGAGCACTATCACAGCAAAGTCATTACAACTGAACAAGCCAATTTCATCATAACCAATGATAAAGATATTCCTTTGCATGATCTGGAACAGATTATCCCATATCAAATAGCGCATGATATCTTACTCAATGGTCCGCTTGATGTAGCTGTATATGAATGTTCCTGCCGCCATGCTCGTGAAAATCCTTGTCAGCCAACTCAGGTCTGTATGGTCATAGGTCAACCATTTGTAGATTTTATATTGGAGCATAACCCAAAAAGCAGCCGCAAACTCACTCAAACGGAGGCTTTAGAACTCCTCAAATCCGAACATGAACGCGGGCACTTGCACTCTGCCTGGTTCAAGGACGTCTTTATGAATCGCTTTTACAGCATCTGCAACTGCTGCAAGTGTTGTTGTGGAGGAATAAAAGCTATGGTAAAATATGATACCCCTATGATGGCCTCTTCGGGTTACATAGCGCAGATAGATAATGATATTTGCACTGCCTGTGCCACATGCACAGATGTATGTCCTTTTACTGCCATCTCTAAAAATGAAATGTGTGCTGTTGTAGACTGGGAACTATGTATGGGCTGTGGAATATGCGTAGGACAATGCCCAAACGAAGCTATATCGTTGGTACGTGATGAGAAGAAAGGAGTACCATTGGATGTACGATTGTTAACTTGATGCATGATTTTTATTATGTATCAATCCTGGATGAATAGAATATAAGCCATTATGAGATACCCCAGCACCAGCATCATAAGTGAGATGATCCAAAAATAACGAAGAATAAAAGCCTTTGATTCAGGCTTGTTCAACTTCTCAACCAGCTTATCCGTTAACGACATCCTAATGCCTGGTGTGTCGAACAGTATATCTATGCTTTTATGCGTTTGAGTCTGAAGGTGTTCTCCCTCTCCATCTCATCCAGCCTGAGCATGATAAAATCCCTTGCCTCAGTTAATTCAGGGATGACCTTGAACTCAAGTGCATTGACCCTGCGCTTCGTCTTCTCGATTTCATCCAGCAGTTTCTTAATAGTAGTCTCAATCTCGGCTGCCAGAATTATCTTTTCAACCAGCACCTCATAGGCATCAACCGCCTCATCGATTCTGCTGCTGGTGCCAATGATACCGTATCCACGGTCATTGATATCTTTCCTGACACTTCTTGACTCGATCTTGGGTACAACCACGCCCATTACGTTCTTGCTCTGGACTTCCAGGGCCGGTGTATCCTTAAAAGAGAAAGCAGTGGATTTGACTGACACAGTACCTTCCACTGACTTAGCAATATTGACCTTTTCCATTGATACATTAAACTGGACGTCAAGCTCGGCCCTGATACTCTTTGCTTTTTCCAGTATCTCAAAGAATTCCAGAATCAACCCATCACGTTTCATCTTGAGCAGTTTATGTCCACCCTCAGATAGCTTGATCTTCTTTTTCAGTTCTATAAGTTCTGAACGTGTGGGTTTAACATCCTGTATAGCCAAAATCTGATCCTCCAAATATCCAGTTCTATTTCTTGTGGGCCGGATGGTATTTCTCGATGAACTTGTTATCGATCCTGGTCAGCATCGACTCAGGGAGTTCTGCAAGCATTTCCCATCCGATAGTGAGTGTGGTCTCGATATCCCTGTCTTCCTCCAGACCCTGCCTGACAAACCTGTCCTCGAACATATCAGCAAATTCCAGCAGTTTTTTATCCCTGTCTGACAGTGCATCCTTGCCCACAATGGCCACCAGGCCGCGCAGGTCCTTACCTTCAGCATAAGCCGCATACATCTGGTCAGATACTGCCTTATGATCGTCTCTTGTGTGACCTTCGCCGATACCGCTGTTCATCAGCCTGCTCAGTGACGGCAGCACATTGACAGGGGGATATATGCCCTTCATATGAAGTTCCCTTGAAATGACTATCTGGCCTTCGGTAATATAACCGCTAAGGTCAGGGATCGGGTGAGTGATATCATCACCGGGCATGCTCAGGATACTGAACTGTGTCACTGATCCCTTCCTGCCCTTTACCACGCCTGCCCTTTCATACAAACTGGCAAGGTCAGTATACATGTAACCGGGATAACCACGCCTGCCAGGTACTTCTTCCCTGGCTGCTCCCATCTGCCTCAGTGCTTCACAATAGTTAGTAATATCTGTCAGGATAACAAGCACATGCATATCGTGCTCATATGCCAGGTATTCGGCTGCCGTAAGTGCCATCCTCGGAGTGATCAACCTCTCTACAGCCGGGTCGTTTGCCAGATTCAAAAACACCACTGCCCGCTCAAGGGCACCAGTCCTCTCGAAGTCGGCCATGAAATACTGGGCTTCCTCATTGGTGATACCCATTGCCGCAAAGACCACAGCAAAGTCCTCTTCACTGCCTGGCACTTTAGCCTGCCTTGCGATCTGCAGGGCAATCTCATTATGGGGCAGACCTGAACCTGAGAAAATCGGTAACTTCTGTCCTCTTACCAGTGTATTTGTACCGTCAATGGTACTGATACCTGTCTGGATGAAATCCTCGGGAGGTAACCGGGAATAAGGATTAATGGCTGCACCGTTGATGTCCAGCCTGTCCTCGGGAATGATGCGGGGTCCGCCATCCAAGGGATCGCCACTTCCTGAAAGTATCCTGCCCAGCATATCAGAAGATACAGCCAGTTTAATAGTCTCCCCCGTGAACCTGACACCGCTTTCCCTGTTCAGGCCGCCTGTACCCTCGAATACCTGCACGACAACTGTATCATGGGAAGTATCAAGTACCTGTCCCCTTTTTGTAGTACCGTCTGGCAGGTTGATATTAACCAGTTCACCATAACTTACAGGTTCGGTTTTTTCCAGGAAAATAAGCGGTCCTGAGATCTCTGTAATGGTCTTGTATTCCTTAGTCAATTTGCTCAGCCTCCTTAGCACTTGCTGTGGCGGAATAGTCTTCGCTCTTCAGGGAATCGAACTCATCTTCCATCTTCTTTATGACCTTTTCAAGCGAACCTTCGAAATCTTCATCAAACCTTACCTTTCCAAGTTCATCCTTGGATTCCAGCTTGATAATGTCCTGCATCGTAACACCGGAATCAAGTGCCGCATTTGCCTTGTCTGCAAATTTCTGGATAGTGTCAAGGAGCTTGTACTGCCTGTCCATGGGACAAAAGGTATCAACGGGATGGAAAGCATTCTGCTGCAGGAATATCTCCCTGATCATCCTTGTGATCTCCAGAGTCAATTGCTGGTCGGGAGGCAGTGCATCCGAACCCACCAGTTGTACGATCTCCTGTAATTCCGATTCTTGTTGTAGCAGGTCCATGGCATTATCCCTTAGTTTCACCCATTCAGGGGATACATTATCATTATACCAGTCAGCCAGTGCCTTTGTGTACAGACTGTAACTGCTCAGCCAGTTAATAGACGGGAAATGCCTCCTCTGGGCCAGCTTTGCATCCAGTGCCCAGAATACCTTGACAATACGCAGCGTATTCTGCGTAACCGGTTCTGAGAAGTCACCACCAGGTGGTGAGACCGCACCAATGATAGTAATGGAACCGTTAAGTCCTGCAAGTGACTCCACCCTGCCTGAGCGTTCGTAGAACTCACTCAACCGGGCTGACAGGTATGCAGGATACCCTTCCTCACCAGGCATTTCTTCCAGCCTGGATGAGATTTCCCTCATAGCTTCGGCCCACCTGCTGGTACTGTCAGCCATCAGTGATACATCAAATCCCATATCCCTGTAGTATTCGGCAATAGTGATGCCGGTATATACACTGGCTTCCCTTGCTGCCACAGGCATATTACTGGTATTGGCGATAAGCACGGTCCGTTCCATCAGGGGACGCCCGGTCTTAGGGTCTTCCAGTTCAGGGAACTCGGTGAGCACATCAGCCATCTCGTTACCCCTTTCACCACAGCCGATATAGACCACGATCTCGGTATCGCTCCATTTTGCAAGCTGCTGCTGGGTGACGGTCTTACCGCTACCGAATGGACCCGGGATAGCTGCTGTACCGCCTTTGGCCACAGGGAACATTCCATCGAGAATTCGCTGGCCCGTGATAAGCGGGGTATTCGGCGTCAGCTTCTTGCTCACCGGTCTTGGCATCCTGACAGGCCATTTCTGCATCATCTGAAGTTCGGTACCGTCGGTCAATGTGCAAATCGTATCAACTACTTTAAACTTCCCGTCCTTGATCTCATCAATAGTACCTGATACATTGGGCGGGACCATTATACGCTGCTCCACATTAATTGTCTCCTGGACGGTCCCGATAACATCGCCGCCGGAAACTGCATCTCCTGCTTTGGCAGTTGATTTAAATTCCCAGAGTTTCTCGTGATCCAGGCCATCTGCCATAACCCCCCTTTCAATAAAGTCTCCCATCTTTTCCTTAAGTAATGGCAAAGGGCGCTGTATCCCATCATATATACTTTTAAGAAGGCCGGGTCCCAGTTCCACAGAAAGGGGCATGCCCGTGTTTTCCACAGGTTCCCCTGGCCTTATACCAGCGGTCTCTTCATAGACCTGGACAATGGACCGGTCACCCTCAATTCCGATAACCTCTCCCATCAGACCTTCATCTCCAACTTTGACCACATCAAACATCCGGGTATTGATGCCCTGGATTGTGACCACTGGTCCTGATATTCTATAAATCTCTCCTTTCATTTCCACAGATCAACACCTACTGCTTGTTTTATTTTATCTCTTAAATTTGAACTTTCACCTGCACCGCCCAGTGCAATTGTCGTGGGCGTAACCAGTTCATCCAGCATATTCTGGAAATTTTCAGGTAAACTGGCCAGATCATCGTTGTGGATAACCAATACTCCTATTTCCCTGTCGTTAAGAATATTCTGAATAATAGGTATAAGTTCATCCTTTTTGTTTGTTTCATGGATTTTCCTTATGCCGGCAAGTCTGAAGCCAAGGGTAAATTCACTGCTTCCAATTACTGCTATCTCCATATCACATCACCAGGTGTTTCTTTATGATATCATCAGACAATGCAGATTCTTTGCCTCTGGCTATCGTTCTAAGATTGTTTATTTCATTATTCTTCCGGATTATATAATCAAAAATAGGTAAAATGGATAGTGGATAATAATGCGATACTTCTGATGAATATTTCATTGCATATTTGTCCAGTTCTGCTTCCATACCCATAAGTGAGGGCATATCTTCACTGATCACTTCTGAAAGTGCAGACCAATATGAATAATCTTCCATGCTTTTAATGAAATCCTGCCATGAAAGAGAGACCAGACGACGTAGATCTCCATCTTTCAGTTCAGCTCCCCCAGGTATTAACAGTTCCATTATCTCATCCCTGGGAAGGTCTGCATTTTTAGTCCTGAAAAGAGTTTTAAGGTTTTTGAGGTCAATTTCAGTCCTGATGAATTTCAAGCTTAACATTTCACCTTTGGATTTGCCCACTGAAGAAAGTAATCTGGAATAATATAACTTGTCCAGATTGTTCTCGACAGTTGACAGCATTCCGCCCTGGTAATCGGAAATAGCAGAATGGTATGGGGTATTTTCAAAAGCAACCTTGATATCATCAATTGATTCCATGCCGGCAATGGAGATAAGTTGACGGTACCCAAGTTGTCCTGCCGCCACCACAGCCTCCTGTACCTCTTCAGGAGGAGCCCCGTAATATTTTCCCCTGAGGATGGTCTTGATATTCCAGATATCCCAGTGCCTCAGGTATTCTGTGATCAAATAGTTCGGCTCATCCTGGGAAATACGTAACAATTTCCTGTATGTCCTAGCAAGATTCTGGTTGAGTGCATGCTCTACAAGGTCTATGCCGCTGTATTTTTGGGCAAGTTCATCCACATCCTGTTTATATTCAGATTCACCGATAAAACGTGTGATCTCTGCAAGATCCATGTTCATCATCTTTGGAAAAACTTCCCTTTGGATCAGCTTGCTCTTCATACCCCTGACCCGGGCCGTAATGTATGCATACTTTTTACTGCCCCGGCGATTAAAGAACATCTTAATACCTCATCCGAAAAGTATGTCTGATACAGGTTTTAGTGTTTGTTCAGATACACCATCCAGTATCCTGTCGAAGGTGTAGTCCAGTCGTACCGAACCGTCATCATTCTCGATGATCAGTCCGCCAATACAGTCAATCTCACCCATAAAGGTAAGGTCTGTCAATTCCCTGACCAGTTTTGCATCCCTTGCATTGGAATAAACCCTGGTACCGTCACTTCCGTACATATCAAGTATTGCTTTTAACATAGATGAATTCTTGTCTGGTGGAAATGATAAGATAGCTTCTCTGGCCGACAGATAAACACTGTCCAGGACATCCTTTTTAGCATTCAGGCCAGCTCTCTTGATCTCAAGTTGCGCACTGGATTTTTCCTGTTTGAGCCTTCTCAGGATATTTGCTTCTACTTCGGCCTGGCTTTCAGTTATAATGGTTTTTGCCTTGGCTTTTGCTTCATTGATTGTAGCATCTACCTCAGCTTGAGCCTCTGCCTCGATGGTTGCAACTTCAGATTTTGCCTGTTCCAGGATGTCGTTTACAATATTTTCAAGTCCCATATCCAATCTCCCGGTGACGGGTTAAAGATTTTCACAGGAATAGCAACAGTATTGCGACAACCAGTCCAAAGATCACAATTGTCTCTGGAATAACAGTCATGATAAGACCTTTACCGAAGAGCTCTTCACGCTCTGCAAATGCACCGACTGCTGCAGCACCGATATCCTTTTCTGCAATACCGGACCCGATACCTGCCAATCCTACTGCCAGACCTGCGCCGATGGCTACAAGTCCTCTATTGTTCTCTACTGCTACATCTTTCAAAAGTTCTATTGAACTTGGTTCAATTGTTCCAGCAACTTCTAACATTTTATTTTACCTCCGTATATTTTCGAGTATATCCGAATTGATTAAATTTACGACCACCGCCAATGTAAAATTTTGTGAAAAATTCTACATACTGCAACCTCAATGCATGCAGTCCAGGTGCTATAACGCCTAGTACGGTATTAACTGTGTGTCCTATGAGGAGGACAATAATTCCAATAATTATGAAAAAGCCCCCTTTTGGAAAGAGCATCTCTGTCACTATATTATTGATTGCAAATGCAATACCTACAGAAGATAGACCCACAGCAGCGAATCTTGTATATGACAGGGTATTACTTAGTATTGAAGGCAACTCCAGTATGGCTGTTCCGCCTTCACCTGCAATAAGCATCACCACACCAATCAACGCCACTATAATCCCTGCTGTCATACCAACCCCAGGGATGGCATTAAAGGCTGCGAGGGCAAATATGGCGATTCCCAGTTGCAGTACCATCCAGCTTATTTTTTCAAGCACTGCCGTCTTCAGGCCGTGTGAGATTGCCTCGTTCCTGAAACCCAGAATGAAACCCAGGTTCATATGCACAACACCGATTAGTGCTGTTATTATCAGAAGTATGGGTATATCGTCCTTGCCAAGTCTATCAAGTATAGGCAGGGCATGGAAATTATAGAATATCCCTCCAATGGCACTATGTTCACCAAACAGTACTGCCACAAGACTGTGGTGCCCAAACACATGGAAACCGAATATTTCTGCGAACAGTACACCAAATATTGTTGTAGTGATACTGCAATAGACAAGCAGTGTTGCCAGTGGTCTCAGACCGCCGGTCTTTATCTTTGCCCTACCTACCAGTCCCAGTGTAAGGAGTACCAGACCATATCCGATATCTCCAAGCATGAGACCATAGAACAGGGGGAAAGTGATGAAAATAATCGCTGAAGGGTCTATCTCCTTATAGAGGGGCCTGGAATACAGGTCCATGATCGCTTCAAGAGGCTTGACCGGTCCAGGATTATCATATTCTACAGGGACAGTGGTGGATTCGATATCTTCTGATTCCATATCCAGTTTGGAAATCATTACGCTACCGTTGAAATTCTTCTCAAGAGTATCTTCTATCTGGTGGAACTTGTCATCAGGTATCCAGCAATCAATAATAAAAGTACTCTCAGATGTTGCAAAACGCAATGGTGCC
Organism: Methanosarcinales archaeon; assembly: GCA_030666885.1. Taxonomy (GTDB): domain Archaea; phylum Halobacteriota; class Methanosarcinia; order Methanosarcinales; family Methanocomedenaceae; genus Methanocomedens_A. The sequence continues at coordinate 1,257 of DAOUWY010000015.1, read as the reverse complement.
TCTGCTTTTTCTGTGGTGATCGATAATATCTCATCAGAAGCAAGAACGAAATCCATATATTTACCTTTAAGATCGGCAATTTCATCTTCAAGTGAGGTCAGTTCGAGTTGTATGTCTTCTCTCCTGTTTTGCATCCCGGTCATAATCTTTCCGGGATTACCCTTTAATTCGGGTACATGGATATCATTAAAGTAAAATTTTTCAAGAATGTCAGTGACCTGCTGCTGGTGCTCAACAGGCACAAACAGGGTGATAATATTTCTCTTGTCGTGGGGTGATGATAACAGTTCATAATTTGCTGTAATACTCCTTATCTCTGGTTCAATTTCAGATATTTCACCCTGGACATAGCCTGTGATGACAGTGATTGAACTATAACCCCTATAAAACTCAAGATCCAGTGGGAGTAAAGACAGAGGTTCAAGTAATAAAATGGAATCGTCTATATTCTTTAGTTCATTCCCAAGTACATTTTTCCGATCTAATAAATCGTTGACAGTTGAATCCAGCTTTTCTAATTTTGCATCAAGTTCATTTAAAATTGCATCTTCATTTTGAAGATTATCGGAATGTGTTGGTTTTATACCTAGAAAATTTGTAATGGATCGCAGCTTTACCAATTTCTGGGATGCTTCCGATGCCGCTTCACCGGGTTTGCCAATTGTGAGAAATGAATCGTCCTCATTGAAATCTTCTACATGGACACATTGTATTGAATGTAAGATATCCACAGTCGGATGCAATAATTTCTTATTGCCAATAATTACTGCTTTTGAAACCTTTTTGGCTTTAAGCATACATGCTCCTCTCAAATTGTTCCACAAGATATTCTGTGGCTTTTGCTACATTGCTATTTGCCTTTGATTTTATTGATTCTGCAGTAGAGACCCCTTCTTTTAGCATTTTTCCTTTTTCGGATATTATTTTCTCTTTTGCTAAGGAAATCTTCTGGTCAGCAATTGCTGCACTCTCGTTCTTAGCCTCGTTGATCAATTCCCTTGACCGGTTCTTTGCTTCGAGGACTTTTTTGGCTTTAGCTTCATTGGCCTCAGATATCATTATTCTTGCATCTTCTTCGGCTTTTTTGATCTGTGATAAAATATCAGCCTTTGTCATATTATTTATACCGTCCTGAAGAGTTTTATTTAATCACTAATATATATTATATAACTGTCCTTAATTTTATTATTTGATTTATTAAAGATAAACATCATTATATTATCCCTGCCATATAACAATACATAAATTCCTTTTTTT
>DAOUWY010000008.1 GCA_030666885.1 Methanosarcinales archaeon | reverse complement strand
TAATGGAAATGCGCCTATAAATTTATTTGTACAATTTAATCAAGCGTATGATGACATTAGAAAAATAGATTTCACCATCGCCAACCCCCACATCCTCGATGAACACTACTCAGGCCCCACCCGCACCACCACCGACCCCTCATCCACGAACCAGCCGCCGTCCCAGGGGTCGCCCGGATTCGGGGTGGCGGGTGCGCTGCTGGGAATACTGCTGGCTGTTGTATACAGGGCCAGGAAGGATTGATAAACTACGCCGATGGCATGGCAGTTAAAATATAATTTTAATTTGATTATGCACCGCAAAGTACGCTAAGGACGCAAAGCTGACACAACATTGTATTTGCGACATTAGCGTGCTTTGCGGTGAATTCTCTTTGTTGACTTCCTGCACTTATTCTATATACGAGAGGCTCAATTGAGTGGAATTATATGATTTACGAAATATCATCCAGAATACTGGAGAACTTTGAGACTAAAGATACTGCAAGGGAGAGTTCTTTGAAACTATCCCGGAAAATGGTGAGAATCTCGGGCAGAGCAATAAAGTCAATACACAGGGGAGAATGTGACATTGCTAAACAGTTGCTGGATGAGGTTTCAACAATGAACCGGGAGATAATATCAGAACTTGAAGACCATCCCGATATTTTCCATGCCGGATTTGTCGAGAATGCCCAGCAGGAATATGCAGAAGCCAGTATCCTTTATAGCATACTGAAAAAAGACAGGGTGCCTGACCCTGCAAAACTTAGCGTGAAGGACCCGGCATACCTGCTTGGACTGGGTGATGTAGTGGGAGAACTACGACGCTTCATACTTGACCTTATCAGGCTTGACAGACCACATGAAGCTGAAAAACTACTTGAGATCATGGATGAAATTTATTCCACAATAATGTTATTCGATTTTCCTGATGCCCTGTCAAGGGGATTGAGGCGCAAGGGAGATGTGGCCCGGAGCCTGGTGGAACGTACCAGGGGAGATATTACCAATGCTGTGGAACATGCCAAACTAAAGGAGCAAATGTCTGAACTTGAAAAAAAACTATGAGGATTTACTATTATGGTCCGGAGGTCTAAACAAAGACTTGGCGACTTTAGTGTAATTTAAATACAAACATTGATGTATATATGGATAGGACGGCTGATATGAGATTTGACCCTGAAAAAATAAAGCAGGCTGCTAAAGAGGATTTTGACGCTGCCTGGAACCAAGGAAAAGAGTATATAACACAACCTGCGATCCCGGACCAGTATCCCAGGTTCAGGCTGGATTACGGCAGACCCCATCCTATTTATGATACCATACAGAAACTGAGGGAAGCCTATCTCCATCTTGGATTTACAGAAGCGGCCAATCCGCTGATCGTGGATGACAGGGAGATACACAAACAGTTCGGGTATGAGGCCCTTGCAGTGTTGGACCGGTGTTTCTATCTGGCAGGCCTGCCCAGGCCCAATGTAGGCATCTCAGATGAGAGGATAGCCCGGGTCAGGGAGATAATCCAGGTGGATGATGAAGGGATTGACACGATACGCCAGATATTACATTCATATAAGAAAGGTGAGATCGAGGGCGATGACCTTGTGCCTGAAATATCCCACCGACTGGACGTACCCGACTCAAAAGTGGCAGTAATGCTGGACCATGTTTTCCCTGAGTTCAAGGAACTGACACCTATCAGTTCCGGCAAGACCCTGAGGAGCCACATGACCTCGGGCTGGTTCATATCCCTGGGCGCCATGATAGAGCGGGCACACCCGCCAGTCAGGCTGTTCAGTGTGGATCGGTGCTTCAGGCGGGAACAGCAGGAAGATGCTACCCGGCTTATGACCTACTTCTCAGCATCCTGTATCATCATGGACCCAGAGGTTACGGTAGAGCATGGCAAGGCTGTAGCAGCAGGGCTCTTATCCCAGTTCGGGTTCGAAAAGTTCAGTTTCAGGCCAGATGAGAAGCGCAGCAAATACTACGTGCCGGATACACAGATCGAGGTATTCGCATACCATCCGGGACTGGTGGGCAGCAGCACCAAATACAGTGACGGCTGGGTTGAAGTGGCCACATTCGGCATATATTCTCCCTCGGCACTGGCACAGTACGATATCCCATACCCGGTAATGAACCTTGGTCTGGGTGTGGAGCGACTGGCCATGATATTGCACGATTCCACCGATGTGCGCGCCCTGACCTATCCTCAGTTCCCTGTTTACGAAGGGGAATGGAAGATGACAGACGAGGAACTGGCAGGTATGATCTCAGTTGAGAAGGCGCCTGTGACCAGGCAAGGATGGGATATACAGCGTGCCATTGTCAGGGTATGCGAGGAGCACGGTGGTGAGCCAAGTCCTTGCGAGTTCCTGGCATGGGAAGGGGATGTGGACGGCCGGAGCGTTAAGGTAATGGTTACTGAGCCAGAGGAGGATACCAAGCTGTGCGGACCTGCTGCCATGAACCATATTGTGGTGGTGGATGGTGATGTACTGGGCCTGCCTGATTCACCGAAATATGAGAAGAAGTTCAATAAAGGCACTGTGGCAAACCTGCGGTATATCGAAGCCTTTGCAGCCCTGGCGGCAGCAGATATCGAAGCTGCGTCAGCCACGGGGGATGTTGCCGAGACCAGGGTGCGTATCGTTAAGGTGCCTTCTGAAGTGAATGTGAGGCTTGACCCTATAGCCCAGCGTTATATCACCGGCCATAAGAAGAAGATCGACCTGCGCGGACCGGTATTTACTACGGTCAGGGCTGAATTTTTATCTTAATTGTTATACCTCGTAGCTCTGCTGCGGTTGGGACAAGCCAGGTTCAATGCAATCTCAGTAGCCTGGGATATAAGATGCCCCACAGCTCTGCCGTTACCGCTTTTTGGGTCAGACCCCATCACAACCGTAAGCCCCTTAAGGGACGAGTCCCGGCGCTGTTCTACTGAGGCATAAAGACTATCCATATCCACATGAAGGATGATGCGACTCATTCAATTTCTCCCTGATAGATTTTTGCTGCGTGATATTATCAAATACTGTAACCCCACACTTAAATACTGTAACCCCTCATTTAATAACTACGCCCGGAGGGATGTGCTATAAAGTTTAATTATATAAAGGAAGCAATATTTGCGCTTATACTTCTAACAATATTTACATTGCCTGCCTTGGCCAGGCTGGCTCTTGATTACCTGTGGTTCGATTCACTGGGTTATGCAAGCGTTTTTCTTGTTAAATACAAGATGGGCATATTGATGTTAGTGGTTTTTACAATCCTGACAGCAATTATCCTGTTTTCAATACTCCAATCCGGAATCAAAACCCTCCAGCGAATAGGAGGAAGTATCACTTCCCTGTGGGACCAGGAATTCTTCACCGGGCCGCCAAAAGAATACATCGAAATGAAACCGGCAGGTGATCTGGCCAAAGGTGTGAAGGCTGCAAAGATGCCGGCCCTTATTTTGATAATCATGATCTCAGTGGTACAGGGACTGGCAGCCTCAGGCTCATGGCTGAAGGTCCTTATGTACCTGAACAAGACACCATTTGGCACAGCTGACCCTATTTTCAATAATGATATAACCTTCTATGTGTTCGAACTGCCATTCTACAAATTCCTGCTGAGCTATTTACTCACAGTCCTGCTCCTTGGGCTTCTTGTCCTGGCAGTCCTGTATGCAACTTTCAACTGGAAGCTGTTAATGAAAGCACCCTTGAACTTCAGGATTGTACTGGGAGGTTTTTTGGCTGTCTTGGCCATCAGGACATACCTGGGACGTTACAATATCCTGTACAGTGAAACAGGCGTAGTGTACGGTGCAGGATATATCGATGTGGCCATAAGGCAGTACATTCCGGTTATCCTCGCTGCGATCTTCATACTTTCGGCCCTGGCGATACTGGTATCAGGATGGCTGGACAGCACATCCGCACCATCGATCCCGAAAATACTGGCAGGCATGATTGCTGCCATGCTACTCTTTTCAGTCCTTGGTGGTATCGCCACCGTGCTCATCCAGGAATACAAGGTCACGCCCAATGAACTGGAACTGGAAAGACCCTATATCATAAACAATATCGCTATGACCAATACCGCCTATAACCTTGACGAGGTCGAGATCAGGCAGTACCCCCTGACATACAACCTCACCGATGATGTCCTTATGCACCCTTCCATCATCAATGCCAGGTTGTGGGATTACCGCCCCCTCATGACCATATACCAGCAAAAACAGGCGATACGCACTTATTACGGCTTCAATGACGTGGATGTGAACAGGTATGATATCAACGGCACCAAACACCAGGTCTGGCTATCGGCAAGGGAGATATTCTATGACCAGTTGCGCGGCAAGGCTGATACCTGGCTCAACAAACATGTACTCTACACCCACGGTATCGGGGTGGTCATGTCCCCGGTTAACCTTGTAGTGGACCAGGGACTGCCAGAGATGTATATTGAGAACATCCCGCCAGTCAGTTCAAACCCCTCGCTTACAATAGAGCAGCCCAGGATATACTACGGTGAAAGGACTGAAACATATATCTTTACAGGTACGGGCAGGGATGAGTTCGATTATCCCAGCGGCGATAGCAATGTTGGCAACACATATGACGGGACAGGCGGGATCAGTATGAGTGGGCTAAATAAGCTCATTGCGACCATGGCACTTGGCGAACTTAAGATCCTCACATCCTCTGATATTGATGAGGACAGCAAACTGCATATCAAGCGTGATGTGCTGGACCGCACCGGCCTTATTGCCCCGTACTTGCTCCGGGATTCGGATGCCTATGCAGTTGTGGGGGATGACGGGCATATCTACTGGATGGTCAATGCATTTGTGACCACGAACCTGTATCCATACTCACAATCCATGTGGATAGGCAACACCAGGGTGAACTATATCCAGGACTCTACAAAAGCTGTCATTGATGCATACGATGGGACCGTTACTTATTATATCATTGAAAATGACCCGTTACTCACTGCTTATTCAAAAATATTCCCTGGTGTATTTAAGCCAATGGACTCAATGCCTGATGACCTGAAACAGCATATCAGGTATTCTCCTGACTTGTTCCAGATACAATCCACCATCTATACCGATTACCATATGAATGTGCCCGAGGTGTTCTACAACCGTGAGGATAGGTGGCAGTTTGCAAAAGAGAAATATGCTAATTCACAGATACCGGTAGAGCCCTATAATGTGTTGCTGGAACTGGACGATTCCACTGATTTTATTATGATACTGCCTTTCACACCAGTCAACAAGGACAATATGATCGCCTGGATGGCAGTGAACCAGGACCCTCCACGATACGGCCAGAAGATAATTTATGAGTTCTCAAAGGATAAACTGATTTATGGTCCGGCCCAGATCGAGGCGCTGATAGACCAGGATGAGGATATCTCCAAGGACCTGACCCTCTGGAGCCAGGGTGGTTCACAGGTTATCAGGGGTAACCTGCTGGTAATTCCAATTGAGGATTCCATACTCTATATCGAACCTCTTTACATCTCGGCAGAGTCTGCATCCAGCATCCCTGAACTGAAGAAGATACTGGTGGTGTATGAGAACAGGGTGGCTATGGAGGATTCGCTGGAAGCGGCACTGTTGAAAGTGATTGGTGGGAATGTCACGTCAACCGCTCCTTCCATCCCTGTTGGAACAGGGACCGTGACAGGGAATATGACACTGACTGAACTGCTGGAGGATACTGTCTCCCACTATGAAAAAGCCCGGGAGTACCTTAAGACAGGGGACCTTGAGAACTACGCTCGTGAGATGAAGATGGTGGACAGCCTTATGGAGAGGCTTGCAAAGCTTGTAGAGGAAAGTGCTGGTTAAAAGCGTTTCAGGTCGATGTACCCTGACAGGTTTACGGTCCCAATTGCTGCGATGGTCTCGCCGTTACGGTTCTTTATGGGTGAGACTATAACCGGCATGCCTTTATACGGCCCGCTTACGGCGAAACCGTGGACAATATTTCCGGTACATAAGGCCTGTTCCAGGTATTCTCCTGTGTAGTTATAGTCAACTACTTTGCTGTTCTCGACCCTGACACCGTTATAGTTCTTGCTCCGTATGGTGGTGGGAAGTCCTATTGTGCCATATATTGCCAGAGCCATGGGTTCAAGCTCTTCGGCTTTTGAATCATCGGAGATAATAAGTCCAGGCATTTTGTTCACCCATAATACACTATCAATCATGATATATAAGGTGTTTGATGACATGCCCGAGACGGATGTTAACATACAGCTATCTAATTTTATTGGCACAGATGCTGGATTGACGCCATAGTTTCAAAGGTTAAGTGAAATGAAAAAGGCTTTACAAGATAACAACAACTTATAAAAAGTATAATTATTTAATACTTAAAAGGTTGTGAGTAATATTAGCGAACAGTCAATAGAAATAATAATTGCAGAACTATTAAATATATATTCAACTATAAAAGATCTTAAGGATCAAGACATCCTTCACAGTACTTCGAATCATCTTGGAACCTCTTTTCACAGATTGGATTATCTGACTGCACTGGATATTGATGATCAATTGGCACAGGAAACAATCTGTAATCCTGAATATAATTCAGTACTGGAAGCTATTGCCAGATTCAGAAATTTATATAGTTTAAGACTTGAGATTGAAAATGCAAAAGCCATACTGGCCAGTGAATATCCATGGGAAGTCCTGGAGCATTTCACTCATTTCTCTAATTATCTTCAACTCGCCAGGACCGAATATCAGGGATCCGAACTTAAACCAGGCGATACTGTTATTTTTCTTGGGAGCGGACCGCTACCTTTAACCCTTATAGTTCTTTGTCATTGGCATGGACTTAAAGGAATCGGGATTGAACAGGACCCTGATAGAGCAGAACTTTCAAGAAAAGTACTGGAAAAACTGGGACTTTCAGATCAGATCAGGATAATACATGGAAACCAGTCTATTTTACCCCTTGAAGACAAATGTGACCATCTAATGGTTGCAGCAGGAGCAGAACCTAAAAAGGAAATATTTGAATATCTGGCAAACGTGCTCCAGGGAGGATTCAGCCTATCCTACCGCATCTATGAAAAGGGATTAAGAAGTGTATTAGAAACGTTTTCTTCTTTTGAACTACCTGAACAGTTTGTAGAATACCTCAGGATCCCACCTGAACCGCCTGTAAATAATACTGTTGTGTTCCTGAAAAAAGAGGCTACCTCACTGAAATAACAGCTATTTTTGCCGGGGATTCCTTTATTCACTAATGCTGATCAGCACTCGTATTTCCCAACAATCTCTCCCTGTGCCTGGATTTGCCCTTACATGGCGGCCCCTGGGTGGGATTTGGGATGCTTTTTAATTTGTTGAGGAAATCCTGGTATTTATACTTACGTCATATTCTCTTCCCTTTGTTATTGTGGGAATCAGAACAGGTCACTGACATTGTTGAAAATATTTTGCAAGGCATCAATAGGGTCTATCCCTGTCACGTTCACTACCACAATAACCCCTATGACCGTACCCAGCACGCTTCCCAGGTTTGCTAGTGCAGCAACTAAAAGTACGCGGAACAGCCTGTTATTAAGCATTTCCTGAACGGTTTCAGCATCCATTATCGACCTGAAATCGTCTGTTGTGGGTTTACGCTGTTTTGCTTCCATCAGTCCGGCAAACCAACCTGCGGCCATCATAGGGTTAAGGGATGTGAGCCATGCCACCAGAAACGCCGTAGCAATGGATTTGGGGTGTCCCCTGGCCAGGGCAGCACCGGCAGCGCTCAGGACACCGTTGATAATAAACCAGTAACCCATAGCTACCAATAGCATGTAAGGAGATATAGCACCTTTTATTATGCCGAAAATGACTAAAAGGAACGTGGCAAAGGCAAGGGCAACAAAGGTCAGCCCTAATACCTTTGTGATGCTGAATCTCTTTTTAGGTACATCTACCAGTTGTTTCAGTGGTGGTAAGGTATCAGGATGTTCAAGATATCTTCGTATGCCTGCCCTGTGCCCTGCACCCACTACTGCCACCACACGGCTGGATTTTGCGGCATCCAGCAAGTTTGCTGAAATATATGCATCTCTCTCATCTATAAATACCCTGGCAGCAGAGGGGGCAAATTTCCGTAATTCCTCGATCAACTGGGTTACAACATCTTCTTCGGTAACAGATTCAATATCGAGTTCTTCACCTTTTAACCCCAGGGCTCCGGCAAGCATAGCCCCGGTCATCTTGAATTTTTCCCAGATACTCATGCTGTGCCAGAACCGCTGAAGTGTTACCTGGATATCCCGATCCACAAGTACGATACGTGCGCCCGTAGATTCGGCTTTTTTGATCGCCTGCAGCATTTCGGCCCCGGGGTCAACACCAAGATCATCACCGATCTTCTTCTGTACATATGCCATAAGCCAGTGAACCAGGAAATAATATGGTTTCCCGCCGCTTAGAATATCCTTGGCTGATATATTTTTTGTAACTAACTTTTCAGTCAGCGCCTGGTACCGGGCAGGACATAGTTCAACAGCCACTACATCGGGACGTTCACGGTCTATAGTCTCCTCTACCTCTACCACGCTTTTATCAGATACATGGGCCGTTCCTACTATGATTATGTTTTCTGCCGGATTGTCTGAAATAGGTCTGTCAACGGTATCAGAAGATATGTTGATTGAGTAGTTAAGGATGTAATCATTTTCGTCTTGATTCATTACTTCACCGGTAATATAAGAATTCTTACTATGGTATAAGGAAGGTATTAATTATACTGCAGATACATATACCTTCCATCGTTTGAGGTGAATCTCTAACGCTTGTTAGATTTATCTGGTTAAGAAGTGGTTTATGCATCCACTTATATTAAAAAAGTATATATCTCCTTAAGTTTAAAATATAGCAAAAGAGGGATAATCATGCGCACGGAAATATCTACATTGTTCGGATTAAACGTTTACACTGATAAAGGCGTTTATATTGGTAAAGTCAATGACGTCATCCTCAATCCCAATGAATCCAAGATTACGGGATTGGCAGTGAGAAAAATAAATGATAAGTTGTTCAATGTTGAAGGCAATAAGGGCATAATCCTGCCTTACCGCTGGGTAATTGCAGTAGCTGATGTTATTCTTATAAAACAGATGGTTCACCGGTTAAAGAAGTCCGAAGAGGAAGAAGAAGAATCTGATTAATGCTTTTTAATGCCAGGATGAAGGACTGTGAGATATTCTCACAATTAAAGGTTCCGGACACGACTATTGTAAGAGTCGATGGGAGAAGGTTTGGAAAGGTCCTTCAGAAATTACAGTTCAGTAAGCCATTTGATATTCGTTTCGCTAATGGAATGGTTGAATCTATTGAACTTTTCTTTGTTAAAAGTGGGATCAATCCTGTTTTGGCTTATTTATTTTCTGATGAGATCAGCCTGCTTTTTATAAGGGACCTGCCGTTCAATGGCAGGCTGGAGAAGATCGATTCTGTTATTCCCAGCTTTATTTCTTCCGCACTTGCCTTGAACCTGGGTAGTCCCGATCCTATATCTTTTGACTCAAGGGTTTGCGTAATAGATTCTAAAGATATTACTGAGTACCTGATCTGGCGTCAGGAGGAATGCTGGCGCAACCTGGTAAGTTCATATGCTTTTTCCCTTTTAAGGGATGATGGTTTTTCAGCTAAACAAGCCGCAAAAAGGTTAAAAGGCCTGAAATCCGATGACCTGCATGAACTTGCCTGGGGTTATGGTATAAACTTATCAGAAACTCCTGCATGGCAGCGCAGAGGTATACTGGTCTATAAACAGAAGTTTGAAAAGGATGGTCGAAATCTGTTAACAGGAGAAAAAACAAAAGCCATGAGGGCCAGGATAGTCAAGGATTGGGAGCCCCCTATATTCAAGACAGATGAAGGGTCCCGGATGATAAAGGGTATTCTCCAATAAAACGTACATGAAATTCTTCGAATAACATGCACAAAAAGATGAAAGAACCCAAGGGTACTTTCATGCTAAATAATAACAAAAACGGATGTAAAACTAAACCAGATGTATTTATTGTTTTTAAAATAGGAATCTTGATTATCGCTTGCGCATGGATTGCACAATTTGCATTATATGAATATTACTTTCCTGTATCAATACACCACTACTGTAATGTTCGCAGTAGACATATTCTTCCGGATTTTCACATTTACCATAGCACGTATCAATATGCTCATCCCTGCCTGACATTATTGCATGACAACCTGTTTGAATACGTGGGCATTTTATTGGTAATATCAAATGGATTCCTCATTTTCCTGATCAGATCATAGGTATAGAATAATTATATAATATTATCGAGTATTAGATTATATAATTAACGCCTCAGATAAAGTCAAACGTTACGACGACAAATCCAACCGCAGCAGATCTGTAGGCTATAGTTATTAAGATAAAAACTACAATCTCTATTTTAGCCTTGACTATAACCTTAAATTGAAGTGCGGGGGAAGGGATTCGAACCCTTGAACTCCTGCGAGAATAGATCTTGAGTCTATCACCTTTGGCCTGGCTTGGTTACCCCCGCATAAGGGAATGGTTATCTGTCCTGGAGCGTCTCAACCTCTTCAACTAACCTGCGGCCTGCTGCTATTTCATCAATACTATGGATGACGGCACCCAGTTCCTCTATGACCTCTTTGATCCGTTCATAATCCAGGTCATCACCTTCAATAGTGATCTTTACATTCTCTGTTTGCTGATCCACTTCATAAAGGCTGAGGTTTACGCCGCTGATGTCTTTTAGTTCACTCAGGGCTTTGGCATACTCCAGCGTTAAAGGATAGTGCGGTTTCAATACGTCTAAAACCAATCGTCTAATTCCGGCCACTTGTTTTCATCCATCCTGATAGTACAATATCCAATGAGGACAATAACTTATAACTCTTACGACATATTTTCTTGCATACACAGTATTGAATAATTGGTTTAGCTATTGTTACTTGGATTCTCAATCATGAGTCGAAATAAAAGTTGAAATCGCTGTGTGGTATCTATGATTATGTTGCACGTATCCGGAAATAAGGAATATCTGATATGATATCAGCTTCGATCTCTTCATACGACCTGGGATTTACTTGTTTTTGCATAATATTCCATAATACAAATAATGTAGATACAACAGTAACAGTTATATTCAACAACACGAGCCATAATATGCCTTCAGGTAACAGATAATTGAAACAAAATAGCAGCCATGAGATTACAAATCCGGTAGCAGCTAAAACAATAAATTTAGTCATTCCAAGTATTACTTTAAATTTTCCAGTGATAACCATAGCTTTTGTAACATTATAATTCTTAAAATTTTTTCTAATTTCTTTGAACAATGGGCCAGAACTGACGTGTGGGATTTTTTTATCCAGCAGGAATAGAATAATCTTGAAAAAGGTATATGGTGAAAAGGTATGCTTACAAAGAGGTGTAAGTTTTTCTGCATCTTCAGATAAACCCAGGGATTTGAGGTCTTTTTTCATCAGGTTTACAATCTCTTCTTTATAACCCGCATCATCCTGGTAAGCAGCACATACAAGTATAGACAACCATAGTAAATGTTCATGTTCACCACTTTGTACCATTTCACGACGCACTTTCTCTATCTTATGCATCGGAACGTCCATATCCATGAGGTCACCAACAGGATTTGATACCTTCATGATGGCGGCTATTTCGCCTGTTTTACCCTGTAAGAGTTTGATGAATATGGGTTTTAACATAGATAGTTCCAGGGTAGCTTTTTTATTTTTATATATGGTTATGACGGTTATTGATATTAGAAATAAAAATAACAGGGTCATCAGGTAACAAGCTGTTACTGTCAACGAAAAGATCATAGGTTGTTCTGGTAGGGTGACCATATTGAATAAAGATTGTTTAGAATATATAAAAAATGTGTTATCCTTTTCATGTTCAGAACTTTTTGGTGCTATAAATTCTATAGCTTGATGAAAAACATGCCAAAAATGTGATCATTATTTCCATTTGCAGATATCTCTAAAAATATATTTGGACAACCATACTAACATTTATATTGTATAATATCAAACTTTGTATCCTATGGATGATACAATAGCCAAGTCTTCTGGTGAAACGGGTTTCGTAAATACCCCGGATACACCTGACGATGATATACAATCATTGATCAAGAAGATCGAGCAACTTGATGAGCAGAACGACCAGCTCCAGAAACGACTGCTTGATGCTGCTGTGGCCAACAGCAATTACCTGCAGACCATACAGAAACTTAAAGAACAGGTAAACCAGTTGAAACTACCGCCCTTGTTCATTGCATCAGTAATGGAAATTATAAATGATATGGCACTGCTGCGCCAGCATGGCAGCAACCAGGAAGTTATCACCAGGGTCCCGCCTGAAATGGCAGATGAACTGGAAGCCGGTATGAGGGTTGCGGTGAATAACAATTTTGTGATTGTGAAATTAATGGCAAAACCAGCTGACCTGAGGGCCAGGGTCATGGAACTGATCGAGGCACCGAATGTGGATTACAGTTCCATAGGCGGGCTTGACCAGCAGATCCAGGAAGTAGTAGAAACAATTGAACTCCCGCTCACCGATCCGGACCTGTTCAGTGATGTGGGCGTGGAACCACCAACGGGCATACTTCTATACGGGCCGCCCGGCAGCGGAAAGACCCTCATTGCAAAAGCGGTGGCCAGCCGGGCCCATGCCACATTCCTCAGGATGTCAGGTTCTGAACTTGTCCAGAAATACGTAGGAGAAGGTGCAAGGCTGGTTCGTGATGTGTTCCAGATGGCAAGGGATAAGGCACCATGTATTGTATTCATCGACGAGATCGATGCCGTGGGCGGGCACAGAACACACGACGGTACCACAGGCTCAGCAGAGGTAAACAGGACCATGGTACAACTCCTGTCCGAACTGGACGGTTTTGAGGAGCGTGGTGAAGTAAAAATAATTGCGGCCACCAATCGTATTGACCTGCTGGACCCTGCCCTGCTGCGGCCGGGACGCTTCGACAGGATCATCGAGATACCTTTACCAGATGAAAAAGGCCGGCTGGAAATATTCAAGATACATACCAGGAACATGGCCCTGGACAAAGATGTTGACATTGATAAGCTGGTGAAGATGACCAATGACTTAAGCGGTGCTGACATAAAGGCCATCGTCACAGAAGCGGGTATGTTCGTGATACGCAGGCGGGACAGGACTATCAAAATGAATGATTTTATTGATGCCTACCATAAGGTAATCATTTACGAACATGAAGAAAACCCGGAAGGTATGTTCGGCTAAGTTTAAAAATTTAAATTGTTATGACCGAATTGCTAACATCGGATGAGGGGCAGACTGCCCTGGAACTGGCACGTAGGGCCATTGAGGAATACCTGGGCGGTGGCGAAGTGATCAAACCAGAAAGTGTCCCGGGTGTCCCACCTATATTCCAGAATAACAGGGGCGTATTCGTTACTCTGAATAACAGGTCAGGCTCCCTTAAAGAACTGCGGGGATGTATAGGCAGGCCCTACCCTGTCATGCCGCTGGGCGAAGCAATTGTGATCTCTGCCATTAATGCTGCTACGGAAGACCCCAGGTTCATGCCTGTCACTCTTAATGAACTTGAGAACCTGGAGATCGAGGTCACAGTGCTTACTATGCCGCACAGGCTTAAAGCAAGACCTGAAGAACTGCCAGGTAAGATAGAAGTGGGCAGGCATGGACTTATCGTTCAAAAGGGGCTGTATTCGGGACTATTGCTGCCCCAAGTGGCTGTAGAAAACAATTTTGATGCAGAAGAGTTCCTGGGCCAGACCTGCATGAAGGCGGGACTGTTCCCTGATGCGTGGTTCGAGTCAGATACTGAGGTGTTTGCCTTTGAAGGCCAGATATTTCATGAGTGATAATGAGTCATCATGAGTTATAATAAAAGAGCAGGTTATCGAACATTTTACATAGTTACATAGATCATTTTAGTACTATTACCAGTATTATAATACCAGGAAGTAAAAGGAAGTAAAATAGAATGGAATTTTGTCCTCAATGTAAAAGTATGATGATGCCCTCCGGCGGCATGATGAAATGCAGGAAATGTGGTTTTGAGAAAGAAAAGACCAAAAAGATCATTGAAAAAAAGGAATTCAAGGAAAGAGAGATCACGGTCCTGGAGGGCGATGAAGCAGCAGGACTTCCTACTACCAAGGTCAAATGTGAGGAATGTGGTAATAAAACTGCTTACTGGTGGCTAAGGCAGCTAAGGTCGGCAGATGAGAGTGAGACCAGGTTCTTCAGGTGCACCAAATGCGGCCGGACATGGAGAGAGTACGACTAACGGTTACCCACATATTCCCTCAAGGTCATCCAGGAACTCATCCATCACACTTTCACTAAGGTGTGGCATTATGACCAGTCTCATTCCAACAGGATCGCGTGTTATTGATGTGGACCAGCCTTTTTTTGCAAGAGCCTGTCTTACAGCAGCAGTATCGCCCACGTCCAGTACCACCACATTCATTACCGGTTCAACCAACGGCTCCACACCAAAACCCCTTGCACGCTCAACCAGCCGCCGGGTCAGTCCCATGCAGTAATCCATTAAACTGCGGTATCCTTCCATTCCAAGATGCCTCATAACAGCATATGAAGCTGCGACCACAGCCCCGCTGCGTGTCCCGCTCAGGGAATGCTGGGTATCAATGGTCAGGTAGTGCGTCCTGGTCTGCAGCCCTTCCAGGTGGGATTGGTCCCGAAACAGCAATCCACCTGCCGGAATGGTACACAGTCCCATCTTATGTGGGTCTGCTGTCATGGAAGATACTCCTGGCAGCCTGAAATCAAAATCATATTCCACGTCAAGGAAGGGGATCACAAAGGCCCCGAAAGCCGCATCCACATGCAGGAACAGATTCTTATCCAAAGCAATGTCTGAAAGTTCCCTGATGGGGTCGATCTGCCCGAATTCGGTAGTACCTGCTATACCCACAATTGCAATTGTATTATCATCGATCAGCGAATCCACTGACCCCGGATCCACCCTGAAGCTGTTATCAAGTTCAGCTTTGCGCAGTTCCAACTTCAGAATGTCAGCTATTTTATCAAATGAGAAATGCGCTGACTCGGGCACCACGATATTAGGCTTTGTACTCATTCCCGAATTCCTGGCAGCCCGCATAGCCTGTATATTGGATTCGGTGCCGCCGGTAGTAATATAGCCGTACACTGACGGGTCACCAAGCATACCACCCAGCATCCTGACTACCTTACATTCCAGCTCATGTGTGCCAGGGAACAGCCCCGCATCACCCAGGTTGGTCTCCATGAACATTTCATGAGCGGCAACAGCAATGGGATGCGGTCGGGTGCACATGGCGCTTAACACCCGGTCATAGGAAATATCCCTGGCCCTGTAACTTTCAAGACTGTTCAGGATATCGTGTTTGGTCTCGCCCTTATCTCTCATATGTCGCAACCAAAGGTAAGCAGTATTGTTAAATTGTTCTATTCTGCATCAATGTGCATCCTTGCCGATTCTTCAGCCCTGCGCATCAGGTCCTTCACCTGCAACCCTGTCTCCTGTGCAATTAGCCTGCAATCCTCAAATTCTGCAGAAATATTCAGTACGTTCCCGCTGTTGTCACACCCCACCTTCACCGGCACCTGGTATGGCCTGCCTGAGACCTGTATCTCTATATCCATCATCCTGCGCAGTGCAGTAAGCCTGTGCCTGACAGGAATTAGCCGCACACCCAGGCTTCCTGTCACTGCAATGATCTTATGCGCAAGCCTGTTTGTATCTTCAGGCCTGCAGACCACCTTGATCAAAAATCCACTTCTTCCCTTTTTCATAGTAGCAGGTATCACTGAGACATCGAGTGCACCGTCATCCATCAGTTCCTGTATAAGGTATCCCACTATCTCCCCGGTCACATCATCAACATTAGTCTCCAGCATCTCAACATGGTCAATTGCAAGCCCTGCATCAAGTTCTCCCAGCACCGAGCGCAGCACATTGGGCATGCCAGTATCTTTCGAACCTGCCCCGTATCCTGTAACAGACGATGTCATCCTGGGATATACCGGGCAAATTGAACCATACTTTTTGACCAGGTACGCCAGTATGGCAGCACCTGTCGGTGTTAGCAATTCGTGATCTACAGGCCCCCCACGCCACACCAGGCTCGATGAATCCAGTATGGAAAGAGTTGCAGGTGCCGGTACCGGCAGCAGTCCATGTGCTGTTTCAACATAGCCGCCTCCCACCGAAACCGGCATGCACAATACCCGGGACCCAGGCAGTTCCAGGTTATGGAACGCAAACACCGCACCCACAATATCAGCAACGGCATCCTGCTGCCCCATCTCGTGCAGGTGCAGTTCATCCAGTGGTGTTCCATGTACCCTGGATTCGGATTTGCCCATCAGTTCCAGTACGCCCAGCACGTCCTGTTCCACCTGCCTGGGCACTCCGGTTGACTTTATTTGCTTCACCATCCGGGCGTATGTCTGCCTGGTGTCTGAGTGCTGGACCACTTCCACTTTAATTGCCAGTAACAGCCCTTGCTTCGCTTCGGAGATATTAACCGTGACGTCTGCTGCCGATTCCATTGCATCTTTAACCAATTCTTCATCAGCACCCAGGCCCAGCAGGCTCCCGATAAACATATCTCCTGATGCTCCTGAAAATGGGTCCAGTACCAGAACTCTTGATGTCATGTCCATATTGCTAACCAGATAGCTTTTATTGGAAAAATACTTATATGTACCCAATTAACACATTTTATAAATTATTTTACATTAAAGGACGGAAAACAATTGGAGCCAATTCAACTCAAAGTCACAAAAGCTTATCCCACTGATTCTTCTAAAGGCATTGCCAGGATAGATCCCCATACCATCCAGAAACTTCAAATTTCTGTCGGCGACTTTGTTTTCCTTGAAGGTACAAAAACCACTGTAGCCAAGGTCTGGAGAGCAGATCAACAGGACTGGGACACCGATACCATAAGGATTGACGGTTATACACGCCAGAATGCGGGTGTCGGACTGGGCGAGCAGGTATCAGTAACGAAAGCTGCACCAATGGATGCCGGGAAGATCGTCCTGGCACCCGCCGAAGGAGAGGGGATCCAGCTCAGTGGTTCGGCAAATGTACTTGTTAAACGCCAGATATCAAAACGGGTTCTTATGGAAGGTGACATAATACCGGTTGTCAGTACTGTTGCCCAACCTATTGTGGGCCAGGTGAATACGGGTCATACCATACGCCTGGTAGCAGTGGATGTTGAACCAAAAGGTGCGGTCATAATCAAGGATACTACTGAGATCGAACTACAGGAGAAGCCTGCCACTGGTTATGATATAGTGGCCAGTACAGGAATTACATATGAGGATCTTGGGGGCCTGGGTGAAGAGATCCAGCGCCTTCGTGAGTTGATAGAACTACCCCTGAAGCATCCCGAAGTGTTCACAAAACTTGGTATCAGTGCACCCCAGGGTGTCTTGATGCACGGGCCGCCCGGTACTGGCAAGACTTTGATCGCCAGGGCTGTTGCTAATGAAAGTGGTGCAAAATTCCATTCTATTGCAGGCCCGGAGATTATAAGTAAATATCATGGTGAGAGTGAAAAAAAACTAAGGGATATGTTTGAAGAAGCTGCAAGTGATGCGCCCGGTATAATATTCTTTGATGAGCTGGATGCTATTGCAGGTAAGCGCTCGGATATTACAAGTGAAGTGGAACGCAGGGTTGTTGCCCAGTTGCTTACCATGATGGATGGGATTGGTGAGAGGGGGCAGGTGGTGGTTATAGGCGCCACTAACAGGGTCAATGCCATTGACCCCGCACTGCGCCGCCCGGGACGGTTTGACAGGGAAATTGAGATAGGGGTTCCTGACAGGGACGATCGTTTGGAGATATTACAGATACACACCAGGGGTATGCCCCTGGAAGATGATGTGGATCTGGAAATACTGGCAGATCATACAGTGGGGTTCGTGGGGGCTGACCTGGCAGCACTGTGCAAGGAATCGGCAATGAAAGGGTTGAGGCATTTTATACCGAAATTTAATCTTGACCAGGAGATACCCCCGGAACTGCTTGATGAGATCAAGATCACAGCAAGGGACTTTGATAATGCGCTAAAGGAAATCGACCCTTCTGCCATGCGTGAGGTCATGGTCGAAATACCCACTGTGACCTGGAACCAGGTGGGCGGCTTAAAGAAGGGGCGCCAGGAGATCATGGAGACTATTGAATGGCCTCTTCGCAGACCGGACCGGTTCAGGGAGATGGGCATCCAGCCGCCTAAGGGCGTACTGCTTTACGGTCCTCCTGGAACCGGAAAGACGCTTATCGCCAAGGCCGTGGCAACAGAAACAAATGCCAATTTTATCAGTATACGCGGTCCGCAACTGCTATCAAAATGGATCGGAGAAAGTGAGAAGGCAATCCGGGAGGTGTTCAGGAAAGCAAGACAGGTGGCACCGTGTATAATCTTCTTTGATGAGATCGATGCCCTGGCACCGATCAGGGGAATGGATGCAGGAAGCAAAGCACTGGAACGGGTAGTGAACCAGCTTTTAATTGAAATGGATGGGCTGGAGGCTTTAAAGGATGTGGTGGTGGTGGCAGCAACTAACCGGCCTGATATCATGGACCCTGCCCTGATACGTTCAGGGCGGTTCGACAGGGCCGTGTTCATAGGTCCCCCGTCCAGGGACGGACGTATTGAGATACTAAAGATACACATTGAAAATATACCATTGTCAGATGATGTTGATATTGTCGAAATTGCCGAATCTACCGAGGGTTATGTGGGTGCGGACCTGGAAGCCGTGTGCCGTGAGGCTGTTATGGCTGCAATGCGGGAAGATTTTGATACTGATATAGTCAGGATGAAGCATTTCAGTGCTGCATTAAAGAAAGTAAGACCTGCTCTTAATGAGGACATTCGTGAATATTACAAGCGAATGGAAGCACAGTTCAAGGGCAAGACTAAAACGGAACAAAAGTCATATATAGGTTATCGATAAAAATTTGGAGGATATGGTAATGAATAAAATATTTGCAAGGAATCTCAGGGATAAACAGGTTGTCAGTTCGGATGGAGTGACCCTTGGAGTATTGAACAATATTGTGATGGATGTCCGCAGCGGTTCCATTGAAGATATTGTGGTTAAACCTGACATCGCACTTGATAAAGGGAAATACAAAGAAGAAGGTGATTTTGTCCTCATGCCTTTTGATTCTGTCAGGGCTATCAAAGATTATATTGTAGTTGACAAGACCATGTCCTTAGCTTCAGCAGCCGAGCCGCCAGTTACTGAGGGCTGAATACGGTCATCTTTTCATTATGGTTGTGTTGCATTATCGGGCTTTTCAACTGTCTAAAGTTGAACTTTTGCATGGCGGGAGTTATAATACTAAAATGTATTTTAAAAGTATATTGTGTTTCGAGGCAATATTATGCCTATGACTTTAGTTCAAGCATAACTGTCTTTTCTTTTCGCTGCAATGTTTCTTTTATTGCTCGAAATGTGTCTAAAAGATATTCCTTTTCAGCCTGAACCTCCCGGAGCAGTTCATCTATAGATTTTAACTCCCCTTTCTTTTATTATTTGAGTGACCGTGCATCGTATGATGCCATAGCTTGAAATAGGGGACTTTTTAATTTAAGGGGGTATCCATGAAAAACCTACAATCACGATCCATCTTGTATGAGGGAGTTGTACGAGACAGGAGCCGTTGTGACACTTTGTTCAAGTAGGCGATAGAAGAGGAGTCCTCTCGACTTTGACTTCCGACGGTTGAACC
>DAOUWY010000110.1 GCA_030666885.1 Methanosarcinales archaeon | reverse complement strand
TGTGTTTGAATCTGTGTCTGAATCTGTGTCTGAATCTGTGTTTGAATCTGTGTTTGAATCTGAATCTTTAGCTGGACTGGGACCTTGTGTACATCCGCTCAGCATAATTAGTGAAGTAATGATCATCATGACAATTAACCGGATTGTTGATTTCTTTATCAATTTGATATCCTCATTCTTAATATTCATATATTGAAGAAGACATGGATTTTATATATCTTTTACTTTGACTGCGAATCGGTTTGCAGTTAATTTCATTTTGAGAACCTAAGCCTTGAAATGCCCATGTTCACCTTGAGTTTCAACTTATCAGGTACGCTGTTCATCAATTCCGGTTTAAGGTAGACCGCCCTTGCCCAGGCGTGGGCTGCCCTGTCATATCTGCCCTTGTTATAACAGGCCAATCCCATACCCTGATGTCCCTCGATAAACCCTGGATCCAGCTTTGTGACCTGCTCAAACTCCTTTATCGCATCCTCATACTTTTCAAGCTCTAAATAGACATGTCCAAGATTATTACGGGCCAGGACATATCCGGGGTCAAGCCTGATAGCTTCCTGGAATTCCTTTACTGCCTCCTGGTATTTCTGTTGTCCGGTAAAGATGTGGCCCAGACTATTATGTGCCGGCACATAGCCCGGATCAAGCACCAGGGCTTTTTCAAACTCTGAGATCGCCTCACGCAAGCGCCCCATCCCGGTAAAAACATGTGCAAGGTTGCTGTGTCCCTCTGTGTATCCAGGGTTGAGCCTTAATACCTCCCGGAGTTCCCCTATAGCTTTTTCATTCATGCCTATCCTGTCATAGATCACAGCCAGGTTATTGTGGGCTTCAATATAATCCTGATCAAGTTTGAGGGCTTCCCCAAACTCTGTGAAGGCTTCCCTGTACATGCCAGTTGTATCATAGGCAATACCCAGGTTATTATGGATAATATGACTAAGACCAATATCTGTGGTCACCTGGAAGAATGAGTAATATTCGGTTAAAAAACCAAATGTCTCTTCATCCATTCCAGGTATTTCGTCTATATCTTTAAGGAAATATAAATTATCCCGGCACTCATATGTATGCCTGACATTTATTTCCCTGATCGAATCCAGGCTGAAATCAATGAACATCATTGAACCTGGCGAAAAACTATCGATCATGATACATACATGGCATCCGGCACTGAGCGTTTTTACTCCATCCATCATATTTTTTATAAGAATATAACCAAGCTGGGTTAAGGCGGCACATGAAACAAGGAATTCCTTTTCACTTCTTTTTATTTCATCAGGTATACCTGACCTGTCAAGGATCGCAAAAATATCCTCGTTTTCCAGGTTCAGGCCGTTCACAAGAAGCTTAAGTAGCGGCTGGGGAATATCTGGCCGGAAGAAGCCTTTGTCTTCCAGTGAAACCATCAACTTCTTTAAAGAATCCACCAGTCGTGTTATGTCCTTTTTCTGCCTGGCATAAAAAAATGATCTTTTAATTTCAGGGAATCCTGTTTCCCTGAACAACGTATTGAGGCCATTCTGGATATCCTGTATCGATGCTTCATTGTAGCCCAGTTGGATCAGCAGTGACCTGATATCAGGGCCGGGATATATTTCTGCCATCGTTAATCAATAGCCCTCCCACTTACATATGGTTTATGGAAGAAGAATTACTATTAGCTTGCAACCAAAGTGTATAATGTTTTTTCAAAATCACCACAAATATCTTTATAAGTATAATCGAGGGTTAATACGACATCTTTCTCATGTTTCCGAATTTTGAGTTAGAATGAGAAATAAATGAAACCAAATAAAGTTATTAAGTTTTTCGGAGATACTGTTAGCTGTTTTTCAGAAGTAAACTGTTTATAGGGTGGCTGAATAGTTACAAATACTTTATTTAACTCGCCTGTTTACAAAAGTATCGATAAAATGTGCAATGCCAAATCCTCCGAAAAGGTTAATAAGGATGCCCTTATTTAAAAGAATATTCACCGGAGTATCCATTATTGCTTGATGGTGAAGAGATTTACAGATTTCCAGGATTATATTGAACGAATCAGGTTGGAGGTAAGGGTTTTATAGATTTATCCCTGATAAATGCAAGAATGCTTATTCCTCTTTTTATTAAAAAAAAACAATCAATTTATCAATATTCTTTAAATCTTATCCCTTCATTATAAGAGTAATATGGATTGGGCAAATGATTGGGAATACCAATCCACCAGCCAAAAAAGCGGTAGCTTGCTCGGCTATCAAAATGTTGTATCGTCCATTATGAGATACAAAAAAATACCAGCGTTATTAGCTGGAAAAGGAGGACTAACAGGTAATGCTACAAGAACTTCAAACCAGAAAGGCAGATTTAAGTGTTAAATCTGAAGAATATAAAGAAATACGTAACAAGCTCAACACTGAAGCAAGTACGTTAGCAAGCAAACGAAATGAACTTAACAAGCGCACAAAGGAACTCATTGATGAAGCCCAGGAACTCAAGAACCTGAGGGATACTAATAATACATTAGTCAGTGAGAATAAGGCCAAGCGCGATGAAGTGAATGAAAAGGCCAGTAAGGTCTATGCACAGGTAGATAAACTCAGGAAGGACCTGCACCTGAGTGACGGACCATCTCTAAAAGATCTCAAGAAGGAGATAGACCATCTTGAGTTTGAGCAGATGACCAGAGTGATGGACTCAAATAAAGAACGTGAACTGGTGGAGAAAATCGGTCATCTCATAGAAGAGTTTAAAGGGAAAAAGGACCAGCTTGAAAGTAACCTGGAACTCAAGACATTACTTGAAGAAGCCCAGAAATCAAAAGATGAGGCTTCCGTGTATCACGAAGAAGTAAAGGAATATGCAGAGTCTGCCCAGGAATATCATGAAAAGATGATTAAGACCTTCAAGGAAGCTGATAAGATCAGGGCGGAATCGGATAAAGTACACAAGGATTTTGTCAAAATACAGGAGTCTGCTGATGAACAGCACAGGCTTTTCATTAAGACCCAGAAAGAGATACGTGATTTTGATAAACTGATAATCGGTCTTAAACGAAAAGGCAGGAAGGGTAGGGAATCTGTTGTCAAAGCCCAGGCCAAGAAGGAAGCGGAAGAAATATATTCCCAGTTTAAACTTGGCGAAAAGATCAGTACAGAAGACCTGTTTGTTCTACAGAGGTCGGGATTACTCTAATCCCGCCTTTTTTCGTATTATCAGGTCGTACCGGGAGTTCGGTCTATTTCGTTATTCACCAGTATGATGCAGTGGTCAGCATGCAAACTTAACGGGCCAACATTGATGGTCTTTGCATCTGAATCCTGTATCACAGTTTCTTCTCCAGGTGTCATACCTGTGTGGTCACCCAGCACGAAAACAGTATTCTCTGGCATGTTTTCTTCAAACACATCCCGGATGTCTCCACCATCTTCCAGCAGATAGAACAGCCTTTTTTCTTCAGTAAGTACTTCTTCCAGCAGGTCTGCAAGGCCCCCCAGCCGTATCCATACTCCGCGCGTGGATTCCCTCCATCTGGGAATGGCACTTTTTTCCAGTGCTTTTTTGATAAGGGAACCGCTGCTGCGCTCATCAGGGTTCAGGTATCTCACATTCTCCCCTTCGAACTTCACGATCCTTGGCAAATCCGGTTCACCCAGCAGTACCAGGTATATTGTCACATCCCGCCGCAGGTCATGACTTAAAAACAGTGCGGAATTTACACATCGGCATAAAATATCAATCCTGCCGCCGCTGCCGGGCAGGTCGTTCAGGTTAAAATTCCCGTCGGTGCGCGCTTTGTGCCCTACTACAATGAACTCTCGCATGTTAAAGTAAAATGCATAAGACATATATCTGTCTAACCCAAAATGATATGTATTGAGGTAATTGTATGAAATATCTTGCATTATCAGACTTGCATGGTGACTATTCAAAGGTCGAGGCACTGCAACAGTGCGCCGGTGAGGTCGATGCAGTATTAATAACAGGTGATATCACCAACTTCGGACCCGCCGGGAAAGCCCTTGAATTCATCAACATGTTCGATGTACCGGTCCTGGCAGTACCTGGCAACTGCGACCCTGTGGATATCCTGGAAGTACTGGACGACTCAAAGGCTATCAACCTGCATAAGAGCTGCCATACCATTGGTGATGTGAACTTCATGGGGCTGGGTGGGTCCAATGCCACCCCGTTCGATACTCCATTCGAACTTACTGATAAAGATATTGAACAGTCCCTGGAGAAGCTGCTTGATGAATGTTCAGGCATAAGAAACGTACTGATCAGTCACGCCCCTCCATATGGCTATAGTGATGAGCTGCCAGTGGGACATGTTGGCAGCCAGGCGATAGCGAAGTTCGTTAATAGTTTCGCCCTTGTTGTATGCGGACACATCCACGAGGCCAGGGGTATTACCAAGGCAGGCAATACGATCGTGGTAAATCCGGGCGAAGCATCCAAAGGGTATGGGGCACTGATTACTATGAACGATGATGTTAGCGTGGAACTCATTGAAGTATAAGGTTACGGCTTGAAAAACTATGAAAATCGCTATTACTGGTAAGGGCGGCGTGGGCAAGACCACTCTGGCAGGTACACTGGCAAGGTTTATGGCACGTGACGGAATGGATGTGCTGGCCATTGATGCCGACCCTGATATGAACCTTGCCTCTGCACTGGGTATTGATAAACCTCCTCTGCCCCTGACCAAGTATGAGGATCTGATTGACGAGAGGGCGGGTGGACCTGCCGGGATGTTCAAACTTAACCCGAAGGTGGATGATGTGGTTGAGCGGTTTGGTGTGGTGGGGCCCGATGGTGTGAGAATGCTGGTGATGGGGACTGTGGACAGTGGCGGTAGTGGATGTATGTGTCCTGCATCATCTTTCCTGCGGGCACTGCTGCGGCATGTGGTGTTAAGGGAATCGTCTGTGGTTATTATGGATATGGAGGCTGGTATTGAGCATCTGGGCAGGGGAACGACGAGGGGCATCGATCTGATGATAGTGGTGGTGGAACCAGGCGCGCGCAGTCTTGAGACTGCTGAGAGGATAAAGAGGCTGGGTACTGATATTGGGGTTGAGAAATTCGCTGCCGTGATAAATAAGGCAGGGGAGGCGGAGGAGTTAGGGGCAGTGGGGTCCAGACTGGAAGATATGGGAATCCCGGTATTGGGGACCATACCCTATGACAGATCCCTTGTTAAGGCTGATCTGGCTGGGCGCTCGCCTGTGGAAGAAGGGGGGGCAGCGATGGCGGCTATTGAGGGGATTAAGGTCCGGCTGGTTTCATTTTTGAGATAGGGATTTGGTTTTCGGTCGTGTACCCGATTTACTGAACAGGCACTCTGAATGGTAATAATTATTTCAATGTCCAGATATGGTCTGTAAGTTTCTTAAGCCATAGCTGGTGTCCTTTGCAACCATCTTTTGTTCCCACAATTTACCATTAATCGTAGTGATTTATGCGACTTAACAAAATTATACCATGCCTGGAAGAAGTCTATTGCTCTTGAATGCATCAGAGCACTTTTACCGAAATTCATTCATTTACTAAAGGGGCACATGTCTTATACTACAATTCCAATACCACAACAGGGTGGCTGCTCCAAACTCCCGTAAACATTCCGGAGTCCCAATTCAAAGGGATGCCAGTCATCTGATGTGAACATTTGTCAGGGACACGACCATAAATTTTCAGGTTGAATATCTATACATGCTAGCCAGCGTTTTTCAAAGAACTTTACAAATCTTCAAAAGTTATAAACTTTCACAGCAAACACAATAAGCAACATTTATATCATTATTGCACATTATATTTGCAATATGGACCGGGAATTTATAATCACCTACCTACAAAAAAGGAACTACTGGTGGCAAACAGGAAGCGTTGAACCAGTAGATAAAGGAGTGCAAAGATCAGAGTATCTCAAAAAAATACAGGACTTCAGTAAACTTGAGAGAATTATCTGCTTAACAGGAATACGGCGAAGTGGTAAGACCACCGTACTCTATCAGTATATCGATCATCTGTTAGAATATTCAGATGCCAAAAAAATTGTCTATGTGAAGATCGATGACCTCATCGGAAAAATCGACAGCATTCACGACATCCTGAACGTTTACCACGAACTTACAGGTGTGGATCCATCTAAAGAGAAGGTGTATTTCTTACTGGACGAAATTCATGTTCAAAAAGGATGGCAGTTACAATTAAAGTATTATGTAGATGCACATGCCGGATGTAAATTCATCATATCAGGTTCATCCAAGAGCCTTCTCTATCTGGATGCATCTGAAAGCCTGGCAGGGCGGATCACATTCATAGATGTTTTTCCATTGACATTTCAGGAGTTCCTGGAATTTCACCATATCTTACTTGGTGAAACAGGACCCCAAAACCTATGTGATTTCAAGGAAATAGAAAAAGCATATCACAGCCTTCTTGCCCGCAAACAAGACATCATTCATCTGTTGAGACAATATTTCGACACTGGAGGATACCCCGAATGGTTCAAGATTAG
>DAOUWY010000145.1 GCA_030666885.1 Methanosarcinales archaeon | reverse complement strand
TTGTGAATAATTTGTAAAGCTCTCTGTTATTGCGATATTATTTTAGAGTAGAGCACATACTGAAAATGTAAGGCTTAAATCCATACATTGTGATAAACTTTGCGTTCTTTGCGAACTTTGCGGTGAGATCTAAATAAAACTTAATTAAATTTATGAATATATTTTATGATGCTTGATCACGTTGGAACGCATAGAGTCATCCAACGGCTTATTGATGCTATAGTCATGTATCGAGGAGGAAAAAAATATACCTGATAAGGTTAAAAGAGATTGAAGAGCAGTAGAATACCCGGGAATAAACCCGATATTTTATTTGTCTTGCATTCCTAATGTCAACTGTAATGAAAAAACCGGAATTCCTGCCCGACAGTCCCGGAGTATATTTATTCAAGAACAGGGACGACCATATCATTTATGTGGGCAAGGCATCCTCTGTTAAAAAAAGGGTGTCCCAGTATTTCCAGCGTACTGGCCCGGACCCTAAGACCCATGCACTTATCGAAAACATTGCAGATATGGAATACCTGGTGACCCCCAGCGAGATCGATGCCCTTATTCTGGAATCCAACCTGATCAAGGAGCACCGGCCCAGATATAATATTGACATGAAGGATGACAAACAGTATCCTTTTATCAAGATCACGGTAAATGAGGATTTTCCCCGCATTTTTATCACACGAAGGAGGTTGAGGGATGGGGCCAGGTATTTCGGGCCGTATACCAATGCCGGTTCAGTACGTGAAAGCCTGAAGATCATATCCCGGTTGTTCAGGATACGTCAGTGCAGGAAAAGAATTGTTCCCAAAGACAGGCCGTGTCTCAATTTCCAGATGGGGTTGTGCAGTGCCCCGTGCAACGCCCGGATTGATAAAGAACAATACCGCCTGGCTGTGGAGGAGGCGATCCGGTTCCTCGAAGGTAAGAACGACAGACTGGTATCGATGTTAAATGAGCAAATGCAGGAATATATCTCTAAACAGAACTTTGAAGCAGCTGCGACAATCAGGGACCAGTTACAAGCCATCGAACTGCTTTCAAGACGACAGCAGGTAACAGGGGGATTCGATGACTGGGATGCCATTTCCATTGCTGCCTCCAGTGACACTGCCTGTGCACAGGTGCTTTATATCAGGGACGGCAGCCTTGTGGGTCGGGCTGAATTCACCCTTAACTCACAGAATGCCAGTGAAAAAGAGGTCATGGGAGCTTTTTTAAAACAATATTACAGCGATGCGCCAGTTCCTGGAGAGGTACTGCTGGACACCATGCCTGATGATCCTGCAATCCTGGAATGGATTCAGGGTATGGCTGGTAAAGTGGATATTACTGTTCCATCCAGGGGACGTAAAAAGGAGCTTGTGGATATGGCTTTTAGAAACGCACGGTCACATTTGAAAATGGTACTGCTAAATGATGAGAAAAAGGAGAAATCAGGGTATGGTGCACTGGTTGAACTACAGGATATACTGGGACTGGATAGTCTGCCCGGGCGTATGGAAGCATTTGATATCTCGAACACAGGTGGTACTGATGCCGTTGGTAGTATGGTGGTATTCACCAATGGAAGACCGGACCCGGGGCGGTACCGCCATTTTAATATAAGGACAGTAACGGGGATAAACGACCCGGCCATGATGGGGGAAGTGGTATCCAGGCGCTTGAAACGTATCGGCATCGGTGAGGATACAGTACCCGATCTTATAGTCGTGGATGGCGGGGTGACACAGCTTGGTGCGGCCTTGGGTGCCATGGAGCAAACTGGCATTCGTGTGCCTGTTATCGGTCTGGCAAAGCAGTTCGAACATATCTACATTCCCGATACCGATGCCCCTCTGATACTACCCGAAACCTCGCCAGCCCTGAAGATGCTGAAAACTATCAGGGATGAATCCCACAGGTTTGCGATCTCACACCACCGGAGGCGCAGGACATCACGGTTGAGGACATCTGTCCTGGATACGATACCGGGAATTGGAAAAAAAAGAAAGGAGATACTGCTCAGGCATTTCGGTTCGCTGGAAGGGATAAGAAATGCCGGTAAGGATGAACTGGAAAATGTACCGGGAATAAGCAAGGTAATTGCTAAGACGATATTTTCCAGATTGCATGCACCAAAAGCTTATAAGTTGTAAGGTGGTTAAGAAAAGAACCGATAACCGTTATCATATATTGCGATAATTTTACGCAATTCACAATTTCAATCGGAGGATTATCATCAATGTCTAAAAGACCAGCTAAGACGTTTCGGAATTACAATAGCAGGAGATCATATACCCGCCGGAAATACATGGGTGGAGTGCCTGGTAGTAAGGTCGTACATTACGATATGGGGAATGTAAAAGGTGATTTCCCTATTAAAGTTTCCCTGGTGGCAAAAGAGGCATGCCAAATAAGGGATTCCGCACTGGAAGCGGGAAGGATCACAGCAAACAGGCTGCTTGTTAAGAACCTGGGTACGCAGAACTTCCATGTTAAGCTCAGAGTACACCCGTATCAGGTAATAAGGGAAAACAAACAGGCAACTGGTGCCGGAGCTGACAGGGTCAGCCAGGGTATGCGCCAGGCATTCGGAAAGGCAACAGGAATTGCGGCCAGGGTAAGGGCAGGACAGAAGGTCTTTACCATATCTGTAGACAAAGAAGGTTTTCCGATTGCCAAGGATGCTCTAAGACGCTGCGGCCATAAACTTTCCACACCTGTAAGTATCGTGGTGGATGAAGGACAAAAACTTATCAACTGATTCGTTATTTGGTTAAATGTAAAATCGGAAGTGGTAATATGGGAGAATATGAAGCTTATCTGGACAGGGCATATGAGAAACTTCCCGATATCGTAACCACTGATGAGCGGTTCGTAATTCCCGAACCCAGGATATTCTCAGAAGGTAAAGCTACCGTACTTGAGAACTTTGGCCAGATAGCTGATGTCCTGAACAGGGACCCTGACCACTTGATGAAAGCCCTTACAAGGGAAATGGGAACAGCAGGTAAGATCGATGGTCAACATGCAGTTTTCCAGGGCAAGTTCATGGTAGAAGCGATCGCCGAACAGATAGATGCCTATGTTGAAGAGTATGTGAAATGCTCGGAATGCGGCCGGCCTGACACCAAGCTGGTCAAGTCCGAACGTGTACTGATGCTTCAGTGTGATGCATGCGGGGCGCACCGGCCTGTCAGGAAAAGAAGGGCAAGGGTCGAAGCCAAGAGGGATGCTCTTGAAGAAGGCGAGGAATATGAGTTCAAGATCGAGAGCGTTGGTTCCAAGGGCGATGGTGTGGCAAAGGTGGATAAGTACATTGTATATGTTGCAGGGGCATCCAAAAAGGAGATCGTTAAGGCAAAGGTCAAACGTATTTCCGGTACTGTGGTATTTGCCGAACCTGTAAGGTAGTGATTACTACTCAGGCCAGTAGCAGGCTGCACACGTATGAAGCCCTGCGGGCTCCATACGTGGACTGATTTATTCAGGCCTGTGACGTATGGTGCTTTCGGCACCATAAGTCGAAAATACGTTAATAATGCTAATACATGCAAATAAATACATACAAAAAGGGGCTGTGGCCTAGTCAGGAATGGCGACGGGCTCCAGCGGATAAAATGATGAGCAACGGGTCTACTGAGACCAGCCCGACGGGGTCGGTCAGTGAGGAGCCGTTGGAGCACTGATTTGGTGTTCTCCTTGAATTCTTCAAGGGTTCGGAGAGACCCGTCGATCGTGAGTTCAAATCTCACCAGCCCCATCCTTTTTATTTTTTTTACAATTAAGAACTGCTGCTATAACCATGATTCCAAGCAGAATATATGCCGAATTTTAATCGCACATAACCTGCATCTACTATCCGGACCCAAGCAGCCATTTCCAGATCGGAATATATGTTATCCCGTCTTCGGATTTATCAACATTCCTTGTAAGCAGGATTAATTCTGAAACTCTGCCCTGGAAGTTCTCTTTTAATTCAAGCAATGCTTTAATCTCTCTTTCATCTATAACATCACTGTAAGTAACATTAACTCCCATCAGGGTATTGTCCTTATTCTTTACAATAAAATCCACTTCTCTGCGACCTTTCCAGTAATATACATCAAGATCTCTTCTTTTGAGTTCGATGAAAGCGCTGTTCTTGGCAAGTTTACCTTCATCAGATGAGAATTTAAAAGATGCCGCATTCCTGAGACCATTATCAATGCAATATATTTTTCTCGGTTTCTGGATGGCTAATGACGTTTTTATGGAATACGAAAAAAAGTTAAGTTGATAGATAAGATACGCCTGTTCCAAATATCGGAGATATTCCTTTAAACTGCTTACAGACAGCCCTATCGCTTTTGATATTTTCATGTAGCTCAACAGGGCTGAGATATTTGTAAGGGCATAGTTAGCCAATTCGATTAACTTTGAACTTTCCCTTATTTTTTTTCCCACTATAATATCCCGCAGTAAAATGCTGTCAAAATATTCATTTAGACGCATGTGATTTATATCAACATCAGTCTCCAGGACAACTTCGGGAAATCCCCCGTTGTTCAGGTAGTTCAAGAAATGGTGAACAACTTCACTTCTTTGCACATCTGTATCTTTAAGCTCAAATTCCATAAATCCCAGATATTCATTGAACGATAAAGGATAGACAGTCTTTGAGATAACCCTGCCTGTTAACAATGTTGACATCCTGTCAGAAAGCATCGTACTGTTCGAACCGGTTATAACGAATTTAATATCAATGTCATATAGATCATAATATTTTTTTAGCCATTTTTCCCAGTTTTCTATGTTCTGGATCTCGTCCAAAAATATGTACTTACGACCGGATGGATTGTTTATCTCAATATAGTTCTCGAAAATACTGTCAAGTATGCTGATACTTTTATCTTCGAAAGGTTCATCCAGATTGAAATACAGTATATTTGTCGGAGCAATCCCGTTCTCGATCAGGTGATCAATTATCTGGAATTGTATTGTTGATTTTCCACATCTGCGTACTCCGGTTATGCAGATAATCTCTTTTATGTTCAGCAGCTTTGTAATCCAGCCAAGTGTTTCAGGTCTTGCAATACGTTTTTTTGATTCAGGGACCTTACCATATAGCCACCATGGATTCCATCGTTTTACAATTTCCTTCATATCATCGTATTTAGTATTTTACTAAATAAAACCTTCCATTATAATGAAAGGTTTGTGGTGAAAATCACATATCGTAATGGAAGGATTACTCAACATTGATACACTATAATGGATGTGATGGCACATGTGTTCGGTCATGCACGTACCCCACATCCCCTATGCCTCACCCACAATTTACACATTAAGGCGAAACCGTCAAATTAGCATTTTGACTTAAAAAAAACTATCTGTTTTTTTTAGATAGCCTAAATTCATCTTCGCATCAAACGTTATGCTATTAATGACTACCAGATGGAATTGATATTGCGGCGGATTTGATTAAACCGACAAGTTTAAATACTTTACTAAGTCCCCATCTAATGGCAGAAATTTCAAATGTTTGCAAAGGAGTCCTCATCACAGACTCCCTTGAAAACTACATCAATAAAGAGCATGTCTCGTTATGTCAATTTTTATTTT
>DAOUWY010000087.1 GCA_030666885.1 Methanosarcinales archaeon | reverse complement strand
TGAAGCTTATTGCTCCTTTTCCGCTTCGATCTTTGCAATAAGGTCGTTGATGTCCTTAAGTATTGCATCCAGGTCTATACCGTGCATCATGACACCTTCGGCCAGACTCTCATATGAAGATGCATGACAACCTATACAACCAAGCCCGTACTGGAAAAAAACACTCAGGGTCTGGGGATATTTTTCCACGATCTCCTGGATATTCATATCACCTGTGATAGTAGTAGTATTATCTGACATTGTTATTTACACCTCTTTTACTGTATATAAGTATAACTTGAACCATTTTTCATCTGATATTCCTCAATGCTACATAAATTTGATTGAAAAAAACCTGATTTTCAGAAAATCTTAAGGATTCTCCTGTTATCTATCCAGATGCCCAATAATAAAAGCCTTTATATTGCTTTCACAAAAGGAAGTTAAGTATATGAACAACACCCACATCAACATTGCAGTCCTGGTATCCGGCAGAGGTTCAAATTTACAGGCCATCATTGATAATATTGAAAATGGTACTATACCCGACGCATCTGTTTCGTTGGTCATCAGTGACATAAAAGATGCCTATGCAATGGAGCGCTCGAAAAACCACGGCATCGATGCAATTTTTGTAGACCCGGCCAGTTATCCTGACAAGGCAGGATTCGAAAGTAAGATACTACAATTCCTTAAAGAATATAATATCGGACTGGTCCTGCTTGCCGGCTACATGCGCGTCGTTGGCCCTGTTTTATTGGATCAATTCAAAGGCAGGATGATCAATATCCATCCTGCACTGCTGCCTTCATTCCCCGGACTGCACGCCCAGCAGCAAGCATTTGACCAGGGAGTGAAAGTAAGTGGCTGCACAGTCCATTTCGTTGACGAAGGTGTGGATACAGGCCCGATCATAATACAAAAATGTGTCCCCGTACTTGAGGATGATACCCGGGAGACCCTTGCATCCAGGATATTGGAACAGGAACACAGGATATTCCCTGAAGCAGTAAGATTATTTGCCAGGGGAAAGCTAAATATTGAAGGACATAAGGTCAGAGTTATTGAATAAATTTAATCTTAATACACATCACAATAATCACAGTCAGGAGAATAACGTAACATGTCATATATTTCAGAAGTGGACCCCACTATTGCAGAAGCTATGAAAAATGAATCCGAGCGGCAGGAATACAAGCTCAACCTGATAGCATCGGAGAATTATACAAGCCGGGCAGTTATGGAAGCCCAGGGCAGTATAATGACAAATAAATATGCAGAAGGCTATTCTGGCAAGCGGTACTACGGCGGGTGTGAGTTTGTGGACGTAGCAGAAGACCTGGCAATAGAACGGGCAACGGACCTGTTCGGTGCCGAGCATGTGAACGTCCAGCCCCACTCAGGCTCCGGTGCCAATATGGCTGTGTATTTTGCAGTGTTGAATCCCGGCGATACCATCCTGAGTATGGACCTGTCCCACGGCGGTCACCTGTCCCACGGCAGTCCTGTGAACTTTTGCGGCAAGCTGTATAATATAGTGCCCTATGGTGTGAGCCGGGAGACCATGACAATTGATTACGATGAACTGATGCTAATGGCAAAGGAACACAAACCGAAGATGATAGTGGCAGGTGCCAGCGCTTACCCAAGAGAACTGGACTTTGCCGCTTTCAAGGATATAGCCGACGAGGTGGGTGCCTACCTGCTGGCAGACATTGCTCATATTGCAGGCCTGATAGTGGCAGGCGTACACCAGAGCCCCATCCCACATGCTGATTTTGTGACCACGACCACACATAAGACCCTGCGCGGTCCCAGGGGCGGCATGATAATGTGCAAAGAAGAATATGGAAAGGATATTAACAGGAGCGTATTCCCTGGAATCCAGGGCGGCCCGCTTATGCACATAATTGCGGCCAAGGCTGTGGCATTTAAAGAGGCCCAGACCCGGGAGTTCAGGGATTACCAGGCGCAGGTAGTGGTCAATGCAAAAAAAATGGCAGCAGACCTGATGAATATGGGACACGATATTGTCTCCGACGGTACAGATACCCATCTGATGCTGGTTGACCTGACCAAACCAGGTATTACAGGCAAGGATGCCGAAGCAGCCCTTGGCAGGGCCGGCATTATAGCAAATAAGAATACCATACCCTTTGAGACCCGCAGTCCATTTGTAACCAGTGGTGTCAGGCTGGGAACGCCTGCAATCACTACCAGGGGAATGAAGGAACCCCAGATACAGGTCATTTCAGAGCACATCGATATCGTACTTAATCATATGGATGATGAGAACACACTCAATACAGTAAAGCACAATATGAAGGACTTGTGCGGGCAATTCCCAATCCACACATAGGGTATGTGGTAGTATGTGGTAAAAATGGAATCCGGTAATAAGCTGATAGACGGACGTGCCCTTGCAAAGAAAATAGAGCAGGAGGTTGCTTTAGGTGTCGCAGAACTAAAAAGCTCAAAAGGCATAACTCCGGGCCTGGCCACCATACTGGTGGGCGACGATGAAGGCTCAAGGATGTATGTGAGGTTAAAGCATAAGGCCTGTGAACGATCCGGTATCCATGCAGAGGACCATACCCTGCCTGCCAATGCCAGCCAGGAAGAATTGATAGCACTGATACACTCCCTGAATAATAGGGACGATATCCATGCCATACTGGTCCAGCTCCCACTGCCGCCCCACCTGGACGCACAGGCGGCCATGGAGGCCATTGCACCTGAAAAAGATGCAGATGGCTTCAATCCGGTGAACATGGGCCAGTTACTTATAGGCAACGAAGGCCTGGTCCCCTGCACTCCAAAAGGTATCATTCGTGCCATGGATGAGTACGGGATTGAAGTGGAAGGCAAGAATGCGGTCATTGTCGGGCACAGTAATGTTGTGGGAAAACCCATGGCAGCTATGCTATTAAACCGCAATGCTACGGTATCGGTCTGCCACGTCTATACCGATGACCTGAAAAAGTACACTACCCGGGCGGATATCCTGGTCTCTGCCACCGGGGTACCCCATCTTATCAAGGCTGGTATGGTGAAAAAGGGGGCAGTAGTCTTTGATGTGGGTATAGGCCAGAAGGACGGCAAGGTAACGGGAGATGTGGATTTCGAGGCTGTGCTGCCAGAGGTATCACTTATCACTCCGGTCCCTGGCGGCGTAGGTCCTATGACAATTTCTATCCTGCTGCAGCATACACTGGAATCTGCGCACAGGATATCAGGATGATTGAATAGTATAATTGGACAGTATAATTGGATAATGATCAAGGTAGTTGTATGGTAGTTGACACCACTATTGCAGGTATTACAGTGGGAGATGCACATCCGGTGCGCATAATGGGTGTAATAAACCTGAGCGGTGAATCATTTTACAAAGGGTCGGTGACCGAACAGGTAAATGTAGTTCCGGCAGCAGAGCAAATGGTAGCAGAAGGTGCCGACTTCATTGATGTGGGTGCGCGCTCCACCTGGCCCCTGGCTGATAAGATCACGAAGGAAGAAGAACGCAAACGGCTCATCCCGGCACTGGAAATGCTTATTGGTAATGTGGATGTGCCACTTTCAGTAGATACCCAGTGCGCCGACCTGGCACGCGAAGCACTTGAGATGGGAGCGCATATTATAAATGATGTAAGCGGCCTGAGTGCTGACCCTGGTATGGCGGAGGTTGTCCATGAATATGGCTGTCCTGTTGTGGTAATGGCTTCAGATAGAGTGCCGGGAGACCTGATCGGTATGGATGCTGTGATGGGCTCACTGGACAGGATAATCAAAAAAGCTGAAGATACCGGTATAGCAACTGAGAAGATTATCATTGACCCTGCTATCGGTAAATGGGTGCCGGAAAAAGTACCGATGTATGATTTCGAGACAATTGACCAGCTGGAACGCCTGAAGGTATTTGGCAAACCTGTGCTGGCAGCCATTTCAAGAAAATCATTCATTGACGAGGTACTGGATAAGCCGAGCGCTGAAAGACTAATGGGTTCCATTGCAGCCACGGCTATTGCTGTATATAAGGGTGCACATATTATCAGAACCCATGATGTGGCAGATACTGGTGATGCCATCCGGGTGGCAGAGGCTATAAAGGGACGCAATATCACAGCCGGAAAACCAGATTACTCTATTGGAGCACCGGATAATTACTCAATTGAAGTACTGGATATTACCAGTGCTGAGGATGCACCGGGATATTTTAACAGGATAGGTACCACAGGTACAGGTGGCAGGGTGATGAAATATAAGACCGTGTACAGGGTACTTAAAATTAACAATGTCACTACTATGCAATCCCTGATAATCAAACAGGAAGCCCTCTCGTGCGGGTGTGATGCGGCCCTGCCTGGGGATGCCGTATCCAATGAAACAGATAGCTTAGACCTTATTTTAATGGGTACTGAATTGCAGTTGAAACGCTTGGCTGCAAAATTGGAATCCCAGGCCAGGGACCTGCCTGTGATAGCCGGACTGGTACAAACCGCCCTGCAGCAGTTCAAGGACACCACTTACCGGTATGGGTGAATGATATGTTAATCACACGACCAAAACCTATTGAAGAAATACTCAGCATGTTGGAGATGTTCCCTGAAACAAGTATCTGCGTGGTTGGCTGCGGCATATGCGCCCGCAAGATACAGACCGGGGGCGAAGCCCAGGTCAGCATGATGACGGCCCGATTGCAGCAGAGAGGACTGGATGTGATGGACGGCAAAATGGTAAGACATGCTTGCAGCACCGAGTCCTGGGACACCATGGTTGAGGAAAATCCGGCATTGGATAAGGCTGGCATACTGCTGGTAATGAGCTGCGGTGCAGGTGTATCACTGCTGGGGCGTCTCTCTGGCAAACCCACACTGCCTGCCCTGGATACTACATCCCTCGGGAGTGCACTAAAGGATGAGGTTTTAGAGAATTTTTGTGTTATGTGCGGGGAATGTGGTGTGGGGCTCTATGGCGGATTGTGTCCGAAATCGGGTTGCCCTAAATCCCAGGTGAACGGACCTTGTGGTGGCTCTATTGATGGAGACTGCGAGATATGGGGGCGTGAATGCATCTGGATAAAGATATACGAGAGACTGGAAAGCATGGGCATGCTGCACCTGCTTGATGGCATAAGACCGCCAGTGAACCATGACAGGAGGCTGTAAGATGGGATTTGCTTATGTACTGGAATCAGGGAAATTCGTAGTCACTGCCGAGGTAAGTCCACCCAGGGGGACTGACATTTCAGGTGCCTTGGCCGGGGCCGGATTACTGCAGGGACTTGTGGATGCTGTGAATGTCACAGATAACCAGCGATCAATGATGCGCATGTCACCAATAGTGCTTTGCCATAAACTTGGGGAAATGGGTTTTGAGACTATCATGCATATGACGTGCAGGGACCGTAACAGGCTGGCACTCCAGTCCGACCTGCTGGCGGCCCATGCGATGGGGATACGCAATATACTGGCCATGTCGGGTGACTACCCGACCATGGGTGACCAGCCTTCAACAAAACCGGTGTTTGACCTGGATTCTGTGCAGTTGTTACAGCTTATTGAAAAAATGAACAATGGGTATGATTTCCAGGACCAGCCCATTGACGGCCACACATCCATATGCGCCGGTGCAGTGGCAAATCCTTATGCCAGGCCGTTTGGACCGCAATTACTTAAGATCAACAAGAAGGTATCGGCCAAAGCCAGGTTCATCCAGACCCAGGCAGTATTCGATGCGGCGCTGTTCAATGAGTTCGCGGATGTTGCCATGCATATAGGAATACCGATCATTGCCGGTATCATACCCATACGGTCCGCACAAAATGCCAGGTTCATGAACGAGAAGATACCGGGTGTAAAAATACCGGATGAAGCGATCAGTAGAATGGAAACGGCGGAAGATCCCGCATTAGAAGGAATGAGAATTGCGGCTGAGACGATAGCTGATATCAGGACCAATTGCCGGGGCATACATATAATGCCGATCGGTGGACATGGGAATACCAGGCGGCTGCTTGAAATGTGCGGTCTGGTGGGTTGAACTTTTTTTAAAACAGAACAGGAATGCTGCATGGCTTGCGTTCTTCCTGGGGTGGAAGAGATTGTGGAGCGCTATTTTATTTTCATTCCATTCTATGATGAGTTCCATGACTTAGCGTATGGTGATATGGTACCACAAATGATACTTGACCTCTGGAAAATGTGGGTGCTGCCGTGGATGAACTTATCCGGGAATTTTGAGTTGACGATATAGAGGTCTACTTAGATAAATTGGCTGACAAAAAATTAGTAATAAATAATGGCGTCTGCACCTATTCATTGAACAGTGATGGTCTTCCATTATAACTACAGTGCAGCAATGCCCTGGAACATGGGTTCACCTGCCTGCAGATATTCTCTATTGCTGTATCTGAAGTGACGGCACGATAAGGGGCTGTTATTGGGGTTCACGACTCTTACAATGATTCAACTTTCGTTTTCTTCATTGCATTCTTATCCTAACAGATTGTTTGAATTAGTCTTTCAATTGTCTCCATATTGTCCTGAGAGCATTACACCCCAGCGTTACTGCTGACGCATATCTCAGTAGGATTACCCCAAACGAAATGGGCAGCATATAGCAATTCATTATACGACTTCATGTCACAGCACGGTATACCCCGTGCAAATGTCCCGGGCCTATATGTAGCGTTTTTCAGGATTATCTCCTGTTATGCTCGTGTGTATTGTATGCCAGGATATATTTCTCAACCACGTCCCAGCCAGCGCCCACAGAGCCGTGGTAACAGCTTGGAGCCCATAGATAGTCACCGCACCATTCCTTCAAATGTGGAAATGCCCGGAATACTTTCACCCCACTCTATCCTCACATTATTACCCCCACACATCCTAACCTGTACATACCCAACAAAACACAAGGCGACAC
The DNA here is from genome assembly GCA_030666885.1 of Methanosarcinales archaeon. Classification (GTDB taxonomy): domain Archaea; phylum Halobacteriota; class Methanosarcinia; order Methanosarcinales; family Methanocomedenaceae; genus Methanocomedens_A. The sequence continues at coordinate 593 of DAOUWY010000087.1, read as the reverse complement.
CGTATGAACAATCCATCCCCTCAAGCCTGCGGCCTTGACCTCACAAGCTTCAAACCCTCCACCATAACCCTCGTGGAAGGCCCCTCACGTTTCGTGCCCGACCTGCTGCTGTACCTGTGCGCCCATACTACGGACCGGCACCAGCAGGACGTGGTATTCGTGGACGGGGGCAACAGCTTCAACCCGTACACCCTACGGAGCATATCAAAAGTGCTGCAGGCAGACATAAAGACCGTAATGACAAAGACCCACGTAGCCCGCGCCTTTACCGAATACCAGATGAACGACCTGCTCACACAACAGCTTCCCACCACCATAAGGAAATGGCATCCCGGCATGCTGGCAGTAGCATACCTGCCCCACCTCTTCGGCAGTCCCCATTCCCGCAGACTGCTGGAGCAGGCACTAGAGCACCTGAAGGAATACACCCGCACCCACGACCTGACCACGGTAGTGACAAGCTATGGAGGGACATGGTGGGGTGCCAGGCTGGTGGAAGAGTGTGCCGGCAGGGTCATCAGGGTAATACAGCAGCGCAAACTGCTCAGGATACAGGATGAAAACGACGTGCTGGAATTCATACCCATCCCGCC
>DAOUWY010000093.1 GCA_030666885.1 Methanosarcinales archaeon | reverse complement strand
TCAAAACCAAAATCCAGCAGGAAACTGCCGTTTACCAGCACTGCACCGTTAAACCTCCCCTGTGCATTCCCTGATATCTTGCGCCCCATCGAATTCACTGCATTGCGCGTGGGTTCGAGCTTGCCGTCAAACCCGAGCATCCCGAGCGTGTTTATCAGCCCGTTAAGTACGCGTGAATATGCGCCCTGTATGTCTGTGGGAACCGCACCGCCGCCCTCGCTGGCGATCACAGAGAACAGGATCTGGTCCTCATCACAATACCCGCACCCTCCGCCGAGCACCCGCCGTACTACCTGGATACCGTTGGATGCACAGTAGTCCTCGTGTACCTCATCTTCCACGTACTGGTGGTATCCAAGATAGACGGCAGGCGTTTTGACGCGCCAGAACAGGATAGTATCGTCAACTTCTCCACTGCCTACGTATTTTGCGATTGATTCGAACAGGGCTGCGCTGTAGTAGCCGTCTATCATGTCGGTATCGATGAATCTCCAGGTCATATTTTCACATGGGTAATTCGGATTTGCAGAATATGAATCGAAACTACTATTTAGCATGAAAGTACCCTTGGGTTCTTTCATATTTTTGTGCATGTTATTCGAAGAATTTCATGTACGTTTTATAGTAAAATCTTCTTCTGTTTATCTTAAAACTGCTATATTAAATATTCTCCCAGCATTTGAGACTTTTTATTATTCTCTGGGATGATTTGAAAAACCACAGAGAGCGCAGAGTAACGCAGAGAAAAACAACAACCCTCTGCGACCCCCCGCGTCCTCTGCGGTTATTCTTTTTTAACATGATCCACTTATCCAGAATAAATTAAAAAGTCTCAGCATTTCGCATTTTATTTGATTTTGCCTCAAGACCCAATGATGTAAGAATTCCAGTGCTGATTGCTGCTATGGGATTGGATCAGATAAGACTTTTTACTGCACTTGGACTGGAGATGGTTTAGAAGGATACCTGATTCGAGAGTTTTATTTAAAAAATTGTGGTGGCAACAGAAAACGATAGTGTAAGGGGTTATTTTTTGGGATATTTTAAAGTCAGGTATGAAGTTAGGGATTTTACTAAAGCCTATATGACCGATAGGTCTCTACACTTGTCGTAATTCACTTAACTCATCAATTTTCCTCATCGGTTAAATTATTCATGTATTCTTTAACAAAATACCACAACAATGACCCCCGGAAATCTTTATCCTGCCCTGCCCTAAAAGTACCTTTATGCTTACATTCACCGGCATCGGCCTCTACGATAAAAAAGACATATCTGTCAAGGGCCTGGAAGCCATCCGTCATGCAGATCGTGTATATGCCGAATTCTATACCTCAGCCCTTATGGGTACCACCATAAAGGAAATGGAAAACCTCTATGGAAGGGAAATAACCGTACTGGACCGTAAGGATGTGGAACAGCAACCCGAATGGCTGCAACATGCTCTTTGCGAAAATGTAGTCTTCCTCACAGGTGGCGATGCCATGGTCAGTACCACACACGTAGACCTGCGCATGCGGGCCCATGAACTGGGTATTAAGACCTCTATCATTCATGGCTCATCCATACTCAGCGCCGTACCCGGCCTTACCGGCCTGCAAAATTACCGCTTCGGTAAATCCACAACAATCCCGCATCCTTACACCCATAAAGACAGGACCATCATCTCCCATACTCCCTACGATACCATCAGGTCAAACCTGGATGGTGGCATGCACACGCTGGTCTTCCTTGATATTGACACGGAAAAAGGATACATGACCATCAACCGGGGCTGTGAACTCCTGATGGAAGTGGATTCACAGCAGGACGAACCAGACCTGGAGCACCGCTTAACCGTAGGTGTGGCAAGGGCCGGCTCCCCATCACCTGTAGTTGTAGCCCGGCCCTTAGTTGAACTGGCAGATTATGACTTTGGCGGCCCACTGCATATACTTGTGGTGCCGGCAGACCTTCATTTCATGGAAGCCGAAGCCCTGGTCAAACTTGCCGGCGCGCCGGAAGGGATACTGGATATGGCCTAATTGTAAAATGTTACTACGTTATATTCTCTCACACAAAATGCCATAGTGACAACACTCTATAAAATCTCGATTATTATACTTTTAATTCTAAATTATTGATTATTGCACGAGATTGAATATTAACAATTGAAATATTTATGCATTGAATGACTTTTTCTGGCTAGTTCGTAATTCAATCACAAGAAAATAAAAAGTCTCCATATTTTTACACAAAGCATTCAAATATAATCACTTCAATCGAATGTGTTACTTTCAGGAATTGATAGTATGCTTATAGCTGGTGTGGATGAGGCTGGAAAAGGACCTGTTATCGGTCCCATGATAGTTGCTGGAGTAGTAATAGAGGAAAATAGGCTCCCTGAACTTAAAAAGCTTGGAGTAAAAGATTCAAAAGCCCTTACCCCCATGCGAAGGAATTACCTGGCATCAAAGATAAGGGAGCTTGTTACTGACTATTACATCCTTGAGGTAAGTGCCCGGCAGATTGACGAGTTCAGGAAGATAATGACCATGAACCAGGTAATGGTGATTTGCCACGCTAAAGTACTGGACCAGCTTGGCCCGGAAAAGGCTTACCTGGATGCTTCTGATGTTAATGAAAAGCGGTTTGGGGAGAATGTAGGGAAAAAACACATAGCTTCCATTGAGATCATAGCAAAACATAAGTCAGATGACCTTTTCCCCATTGTATCGGCTGCTTCCATTCTTGCCAAGGTCAGGAGGGACAGGTGTGTGAGGGAGATCGAAAAAAAGATTGGTTTGCCGCTGGGCAGCGGATATCCGTCTGATCCGAAAACAAGGAAATTCCTGGAAAACTGGATAAAAGAACATGGAAGTCTTCCGGATATTGTCAGGCATTCATGGAAAACATCTGAGAACTTGCTCAAGAAAATGCTCGATAACACTCACATTTTCTAAAACTACTGGAAAGTAAATAATTTCCTATACGTTAAAAAAATACGTTAATCGATGGAAATCAATACCACAAATATATAAGTAATAATAAACCATGATAAATATGTCAAGTATTATTGAATCTTGGTGAGATGATAAATATGGCTGAGAAAACTTATGTTGAACAACCTTGTGGATATTGTGGTGGTACCGGAGAAGTAGAGGGCGAGACATGCATTGCCTGTAAAGGGAAGAAGACTTTCATGGTAGTAGATCCTCCAATGAAATGCCAGTTCTGTAAAGGCAGAGGTTATTTGATGATCGGAGCACCTTGCAGAACCTGCAAAGGTACCGGTTGGATGGGTTTAAAGAAAAAATAATAAATCTATTATAATGAATGTAGCATAGTAACAGATATAATAACAACATGCCTATAATAATAGATATATTATAACAAATTCGAATTATAAGGGTGGGAAGGGCTTAATTTATAATATTTAATATTTAATAACTATCTAATCCTACCCTTTACTATTTTTCACAGATATAGAAATATTTACCTCATTTACCCATAAGTCGTGCATCCTTCACCTGGTAGATGCCCCGGTCCCCCTCCCACATTATTCCAGCGTCAAGTATCTCGATCCTTGACCTGTATAATGGAGAATTCAATACAAGTGTTTCATACTCACCGCCCTCACCGCAGATATGTATGCCATATCGCCGGTTAAGGTCTATCAGCGCTTCGATCGCAGTATCATCAATAGTCCTGCCCAGCCATTCTTCATCCATGCCCATGGCAGATACATGGACTATCATAATATCCATGGCCCGGACCATATCCCTTAACAACAGTTCTGGTTCAACGTGCCACAGTGGTGCCACCATTTCAATACCCAGTGTATTGCATATATGCCTGACACGGCTGGCCTGGTATTCGGATTCGATGGCCCCCACCACCACCCCTTCAACATCCAGATGCTCCAGGGCCATTTCCAGGTCTTCCAGTTCTTTCTCCTTTAAGCCCGGGGTGGATCGTGTAGTCAGCGGGATGCCAGTTGACCTGGATATCATCTCGACCATATGGATATTTGCAGAATGGAACATGTAGGAATCATCCCTGTCCGGTTCAATTATCACAAGGTCGGTTATCTCATGTCCTTTCAGGATTGCAAGCTGTATGGCATAAATAGAATCCTTTCCGCCTGATGTAAGTGCAGCCAGTCTCATATGTTCTACATGGCCCCAACAAATATTAATTTATAGTTTCAGAGTCTCTTGACATATTATATGAATGACCCGGAACATAGCAGTGAATTAATAGATATTCCCCGCATACTTATAGCAGGTGATCGCTCATCCAGTGGCAAGACCACAATCTCCACCGGCCTGATATCGGTACTGAGTCGCAGGGGGATGTGCGTACAGCCTTTCAAGGTGGGGCTGGACTATATCGATCCAAGCTACCATACAGAGGTCTCGGGCCGTCCCAGCCGTAACCTGGACGGGCACCTCATGTCCAGGAACACAGTACTGGAAGTGTTCCATCACGGCATCGACTATAAAGGCGGTGCGGACATTGCTGTTATCGAAGGGGTAAGGGGGCTGTATGAAGGACTGGAAGGTTTAAGTGATATTGGCAGTACGGCACAGATAGCTAAGATACTGGACTGTCCTGTTATACTTGTCATCAATGCCCGCAGCATTACTCGCAGTGCGGCCGCACTGGTAATGGGATATAAGTCCTTTGACCCGGAGATCAATATTGCAGGCGTAATACTGAACAATATCGGCGGGGCCAGGCACTCACGTAAGGCAAGGGAGGCCATAGAGACATACACAGGGACACCGGTCATAGGCGAGGTTAAACGTGACGAATCCATGAAGATAAGTATGCGCCACCTGGGGCTCATCCCTGTAATGGAGGGGCGGCGCAAGCTTGATGATTTTGACCAGCGCATAAGCGGGATAAGGGATATCATCAGGGAAGGGATCGAGATCGATACGCTGATCGAAATTGCCGGGGGCGCAATACCGCTTGAGAAGTCCGAACCCTGTGTATTCATTCCCAGACCGATACCCAAAAAACCAGTTATTGGTGTAGCGCTGGATGAGGCATTCAATTTCTATTACCGGGACAACCTGGACCTGCTTGAGATGGCTGGTGCAAAACTGGAATATTTCAGTCCTGTGAACGATACTCACCCGCCTGATGTGGACGGTATGTATATTGGTGGAGGATACCCGGAACTATTTGCGCCGGAACTGGCTGCCAATGAGGAAATGCGAGACGAGATCAAAGAGATGTCCGGATCAGGTCTTCCTATTTTTGGAGAATGCGGGGGGCTTATGTACCTGACCCAGGCAATCATAACCGGAAAGATTCGATCATCGTCATACCGCAGTGCAGATATGCCTGAAGGGGAACATCTGATGGTGGGCGCACTGCCGGGCAAGACATTGATGGGGCATACCAGGGTGGTAAGTTACAGTCATGGCAGTTTTATCGAGGATACTCCGGCAGGCAATAAGGAGAACATGTTCCTGGGGCATGAGTTCCATCATTCAGAGATTATCGACCTGCCGGAGAATGCAAAGTTCGGGATCAAACTGACGAGGGGCACAGGTATAAAAGAGATGTATGACGGCTTGATGTCAGGAAATACACTGGCTGTTTATTCCCATTTACATGCAGCTTCTTACCAGGAGTTCCCGATCAGGTTTGTTGATGCTTGCTTAAAGTGAGTCAATGACCCTGGATTTGGCTACGTTCAAATCTGGGGCATCTTGAGGATGCTCAGGAATGATGTTATTTTTTTGTCGATAATTCAAGTTTAATGATCTAATAATTTCTTCAATATACTTTCCAAAATTCAGATTTCATTTATGAGTATGTTTCAATGATTGGTATAGAAACGTGACCACACTTAAGATTATTACTTTCACCACTCTATCAAAACTTATTTATTTAATTAGAACATTATTTTCTTAATAATATAGCATTAGGGAATGAAGATATATGACAACAAAAAATCTAAATATTAATCTTAAAGGCGCAAAAATATCTGCTAGTGGTGGAGCTGGTGGAGATGGTGGAAGTGTAACCATCATAAGTAGTAGCAGTGGACATTTTGCTATGGGGGAAAATATTTCACAATCTCAATCTATCAAGCAAAATGACCTTAATGAACTCATAGATAACCTTCTTACCTTCCAAAAGGGTATCGATAAACTTGAACTTTCTTTTGATGATAAAAATATTGTTAACGGCGATATAAGCACAGCCATAAAGGAAGCAAAAAAGACAAGTCCTTCGCTATCAATAATTAAAGATAAATGCAGAAGTGCTATTAAAACAATAAATGAAGCAGGCATAACAATTAAAAATATTTCATTTCTCTGGGACTGAAAATAAAGATTTTTAATTTATTAGCATAAACTAAAATAGATAAATGGCTTTTTTAATTTATTAACAACGTTAGACCTAATTTTATTTCAGGCATAATCTAACAAAATAAAATAACTGATATAGTATATATCAATTTCTTTTATAGCTTTTCGAGCATAAATCCCCCATCCTTCAATAACTATCCCCTACTAACAGCACAGGGTCTTCGTATACTTAAATTGATTTATTTCTTCTTTCTCCTGGGTTTGGGATATTTTTTATGCAGCTCATCCACTTTCCTGTACAGATCTTTGGCAATACCATCTTCAAATGTCCCTGAATAATAATCTATCCGCACAGCAATTGATATTTTAGAAGCCAGTACCCTTGCGATCTTGCCCCGCAGCCACCAGGGGGACTCTTTGACCAGGGGATGCTGAAATATTACACCGTGTTTGGGTGAAGGGGCATTCCCCCTAAGGTGTTTGAACAGTGCTTTTTCAGCCCCCAGTACCTGGATGGTACTTGAAGGCATACTGGCAAGTTTTTTTGAACTCCCTACAATGCCCAGCAGCCTGGCACCTTGGGCACCAGCCACGGCTGAAAGTCGGGAGCATCCACGGGTTGAAGGTCGGGTTGAAGGTCGGGTTGTGAGGTGCACATAAACTGAAGTGGATGTTTGTAGTCTAATGGGGGAAGGATATTCAGAGTTTGATTATTATTTCCGTTTTTTGCGATATACTCAAACTTATGCCACCTTTTCTCGTAGCCAAAGGTTTATAAACGTCTCTGTTGACACCCCTTGTTGTCGGGCATGAATTTGCAATTGAGTAAGCAGGTCTTTTGCCACAGCACAATATACTTTGCTTGTATGGATATCTATGGATACATCCACGTCTTCCATAAAGTCTTCATAGTCAGAAGT
>DAOUWY010000135.1 GCA_030666885.1 Methanosarcinales archaeon | reverse complement strand
GTTCAAGGAACACCCTGTCACCCTTAAGCTGCTTTTCCAGGGCCGTTATCTCTTTGTTCTTCTGCTGTATCTGTCTGTTAAGTTTGTCCAGTTTTACTTTAAGGTCATCCGCTTCATTCTGTTTTTTATCAGCTTCCCCAAGCAACTCCCTGCCGCGGGTTTCCAGTACAGCGGCATCATTATATGCATTTTCTTTCTGTTCAGCATCTTTTCTGGCGGTTTCAAATTCCAGGTTGGACGCATCATATCTTGCTTTCGCTTCATCGAATCGTTTTAGTCCTGTTTCTTTTTCCTGTATACTCCTCTCCAGTGCAGTCTCAAGTTTATCCACCCGTTCCTTTTCAGTATGATACGATGCCATCTCCGGGCGGATGTCTGATGCCTTCTGTGCCCGCTCGATCTCCAGCTTGAATCTCTCCATTTCGTCCTTCATTGACAGCAGTTCCTGCTGTCTTTTCCTGGCCCCATCCAGTTTATTATTGGCATCCACCCGCCGCTGCTCTTCTTCTTTTTCTTTTTCCAGGGCAGTCCTGGGTGCGTTAAGACCTAGCAGTTCAGCTTCAAGCCGGGCCAGTTCTTTTTCTGCCGTACCGATCTCCCCGGTAGATACCTGCGGGATGGATTCCAGGCCGGCCCCTGCAATATCGTATTCACCTGTTACCTGCCTGACCTGCTGGTTCAGGTTCTCCTTCAGCACTTCGAACTCCCCCATGCCCGTAGTGGCCTCAAGTATTTGCCTCCTCTCATCGGCACTGGCCTTTAAGAATGCTGCAAAATCGCCCTGTGCCAGCAGGATGGAGCGCTTGAAAGCATTAAAATCCATGCCCAGTATACTTGTAACTGCGTCCTCGACAGACATATCTGCCATGTCGATGCCGCCTTTTCCCTTGCGCCTGCTTGTGATAAGTTCCTCTGTATCTGCACGGAGCAATTTTACATCGGGTTTGACATCACCTTTTTTGCTCCGCCTGGCCCGCCACTGTGCCAGGTACTGCGTGTCGTTGGCCTGGAACACCACCTCGGAAAAACCTTCTTTCGTTCCCTGGCTTAATAGATTGACCGGATTGCTGCTGCCTGTTCCATCCAGCCTGGGTGTCCGGTTATACAGAGCCACTGATATGGCATCCAGCAAGGTTGTCTTACCAGAACCGGTTGGACCTGTTATGGCGAACAGGGAAGCATCAGACAACGGTTCTTTAGTAAAGTCCAAGTGGATGTCGTTCCTGAAGCTATTGATATTTTTCAGGCGCAGAGACAGGAGTTTCAAGGCTATACCTCCTGCTCTTTGCCGATATCAAGCAGTTCGTTAAAAGTGGTAAGCAATTCGTCCAGTTCGGTATCGGATCCGCTTTCGCCGAATTTGTATCTGTAGAAGTCCTGGAACATTTCCACAGGGGTTCTGGTCTTAATATCCTCAGTGGATAATATTTCACCACTTGCCCTGGGCAGTACTGACTCCACTACAAGCACCTTGCCGCCATTTTGTGCGAATGCCTGGCGAACTTTATCTCCTGCGCCAACGGCAGGGCCGTCCAGGAGTACTTTCACCTCAATGTACTTGTCCTTCCAGTCCCCGAAATTGGCCTCATATTCCAGGTCATTAAGATTACCCTCCACCCTTACCAGTTCCCTGAACAAGGGCACAGTGACCTCTTCTATATTACACGCAACATCAGTGCAAAGATCAACCAGTAACACTTTCTTGTCATATTCTGCCTCCTTGAAGCTAAGGGGCAGGGGCGAACCAGGATACATTACCGGACAGCTGTCCCCCTTGATTCGCTGGGAACCATGCAGGTGCCCCAGTGCAATATAATCCACACCACCGGGAAGGTCATCGGTCCTGACCGGCGCAATGCCGCCTATCTGCACCAGCCGCTCCGAGTCTCCGGATGTGCCGCCCTGGATGAAGTAGTGTCCCATAAACACCTTGATATCGGCATCCATTGCCGACAAGCATTCATCATATATCCTTTTCATAGCCTCCCGGTATCTCAGCGAGCGTTCTATTTCCGCTTCCAGCGGGATATGGGGCAGGATATCGCTTTCGTTCAGGTATGGCACTGCGGCAAAGTCAGCAGTTTGGCCATTTACGTCCAGGTGGATAACACAATCTTTTACTGAATCACGGATGTCGCCCACTACATGCATGCGGGCCATTTTAAGGAATTGCCCTGGTGCGGCAAGCCTTACAGCCGAGTCGTGGTTGCCTGCGATAATGACTGCATGTGTGCGGGTCTTTCCGTACAGGTTAAACAGGAATTGGTAGTACAGGTCAGTGGCACGTGCAGGGGGCATTGACGAATCGAAGACATCCCCTGAAACAAGCAGGACATCCACGTCCCTGTTGATTATGGTTTCCAGCAGCCAGTCCAGGAACCGGGCATGTTCATCCAGTCTGTCCTCTCCGTATATCTTTTTGCCTATATGCCAATCAGAAGTGTGAAGTATACGCATGGAACCAATGGTGTATGGACGGGATGGAATAAAAATTTTAGTAATTGACTCCTGACTACAGGTAGCTTACAGGTCAGTCAGGAAAATCCTCCCTCCCGTCGGATTTACCTGGAGTACAATCAGTTATACATTATGTACATCAAGAAAATGCTCACTACGTTCGCATTTTCCAAGCCTGGATGAAAGTATATACCTTACTATACGTAATAAATAAAAAAAATAGTAGGGATTCTAACCCCTGAAATATTATGCTACAACTTCTATTGTTAGTGAATCTACCGGACAGTTCCTGGTGCATATGCCACATGCTATGCACAGGTCATCGTTTATGATAGCCTGCCCATTGTCTACAGCAATTGCCCTGGGCTCGGAGTCCACATCAAAGTTTATGTCCTTCTCCTGTTTAATATTGGTGGGACATACCGTTACACAGATTCCACAGCCAATGCAATCCTCTTTTTCAAGTACAAGTTTTTTATCTTCTTTTGCCATTTGATTTCCCTCAATGATATGATGTATACTTTACTTTATTATTTGCTATAATAAGAACGTTTCGAAATATATTCGGTGATGTTCCTTAAGCCATACTAGCAGATATTATTCCAATGCCTTAAATCCTGCATATGTGTTCCCGGTGACCTATGTGGCTGTGATCTATAGTTCCAGAATATATATGAAAGTATTCAACCGGATTATACATGCGGAGTAATATATAATCTATGAGATTATATACAGTAACAAATCAAGGACTTAAAGCATGACAAATTACTTTCTATGGATTTCACTGGTATTCTTCCTAATTGCATCTATACTCCCCTCACAACATAAACAGTACCGTATGCCCATTGGCGGCATAGGCTGGATATTTTTTGCCATATACTGGGCACTGCAACCTCTATATTATATCAAGGAAGGGGACCTCACAATGATACTGTTGACCCTGGTCGTGGCATTCATATGCATCATTATAGCTCACCTGATGTTCGCTACACACCTGGATTCAAGAAAAGGCATACAAAACGATAATCCCGCTGACAGGCAAAAGACCCTGACAGTAGTAACTACTATCACGGCTGTGGTATGCCTGTTCTATATTCCCTTCAAAGAAATTGAATTGATGAACCATTTACTGATATCAATAGTGACCTCCCAGACCTTCTGGTTTGCACAGATGGCAGGATTCCCTGTCGAAAGGCTTGACTGGAACATGATAATGCTCGAAGGATACAGGGTACAGATCATACTGGCATGTACAGCCATCGAAAGCATAGCCCTGTTCTTTGGGATCATACTGGGTATAAAAGCAGAGAAAAAACGGATATTTATGGCACTGATGGCTTCGATCCCGGTGATATACACACTCAACCTCATTAGGAATGCATTTGTGATAGGAGCATATGGCTACAACTGGTTCGGGACCGGACCCATGACAATAAATATCCTGGGCAATGAATTATTCCTGCATGACTCGGCCAGTTTCTATTTAGGGCATCACATTATTGCAAAAGCTGGCTCAGGGATCGCCCTGTTCTTTATCGCATATGCAGTCCTGAAACTGCTTCCTGAACTTCTGGACCTTATCGACAATCTCTGGACGCTGATAAGAGAGGACCTAAGGCTGATCAGGAGGGGTTAACCATTCTGGCCCGAAATACCGAAACCCTGGTAAGGGGCCTTTTCGCAGTTGCAGTGACACTGGCAGTAGCTGCGTTTTTCATGGATTCGTCACTACTGGCAAAAGAGTCTGCCCTTGTTTTGATACTGGATATTTTTTTTATCTGGTTCTTCAGGGACCCAAAACGCAGAGCAGAAGGACCCGAAGATGTAATTGTATCACCTGCTGACGGTAAAGTTGTGGATATCAGGGATAATACAGCATGTATCTTCATGAATATATACAATGTGCATGTCAACAGGGCCCCCCTCAGTGGAAAGATCGTGACGATGAAACATAAGTGCGGTGGGTACCTGCCCGCTTTTTTCAAGGATTCGCACAGGAATGAACGCAACCTGATCTGTATTGAGTCAGATTACGGACTGGTCAGGATAGTGCAGATAGCAGGTACTGTGACACGCAGGATCGACACGTACTTTAATGTGGGGGATCATGTGGCCAGGGGTGAGCGTATCGGCATGATCCGGTTCGGAAGCCGGGTGGATATCACACCCCCGGACGGATATATGCTGGTGGTCAATAAAGGTGACAGGGTAAAAGCTGCTATATCTCCCATAGCAATAAGAAACACGACTGGTCCGGATTATCCTGGTCATCATGCAGGTGGATGAAATGAATAAAAGTATTTACCGATTGATCAAACTACCGGACCTTGTTACACTTATAAACGCACTCCTGGGTTTTACTGCCATCCTGATGATGGTGCAGTCTCCTTCAAACGCATGTCACGCCTCGATTTTGATCATACTGGCGGTTATTGCAGACGGTTTGGACGGTGCCATTGCAAGGTCCATGGAATATGGTGTCCTTGGGGAAAATCTTGATTCACTTGCCGATGTTATCTCCTTCGGACTGGCTCCTGCTGTTATTGCTTATGCCATCCTGGCACCCCAGTACCACAATCTGGTATGTGTGGTCGGCGGGGCCTTCCTGGCATGCGGCATACTGAGACTGGCCCGTTTTAATGCTATCAGTGCAAAGGAAGGATTTGTGGGTCTTCCGATCACTACTTCCGGTCTGGCCGTGGTACTGTATTTGCTGGTGTTCTATGATATGGGATGGCAGTTTTTTTCTCATGGCCTGCTGGCTATAATGTCAATATTAGCAATACTTATGATTAGCAGGGTATATTACCCAAAGATTAAGAATATGAAATATCTTGGATTGGCAGCTGTCCTGATGATAATTTTGGTACTGTTGTTTTATCTCGGCAATACCGCCGGGGCCAGGATGGTGGCAGGGACTAGCTTGGTAGTTATCGTATTGTACCTTCTCAGTCCCTTGTTTAAAATGGGGAGATAAAGTCGCTTTTTGACAGCTTTGATGATTGCTGATTACTTGAAGGCTTTTAATATGTCTGCATAGAGTTCTGTTGAGCACCGCCAGCCTTTATGTATCATTTCATCCAGGCCATTAAGAGTTTCTTCTTTTGTGACCAGCCCCATTTTCATCATTCGAAGAAGTAAATAGATCGTTCCATGATGCTCTATCCCTTCTATCTTTGCCATTCCCCTGGCTTCTTCATCATCCAGCAGGGCAATACCTTTTAGTTCATAAGCCAGAGCAAGCACCTCAGCATCGCCTGGGTGGATTTATATTTGTCAGGATACAGTGAATGGGAGATATCATTTTTCACAGGCATTCCTGGATATATAGTACGGGAATATATTGATATCGTAAAATCGTATGAAAATGAGAAGATTAATAATGTTTAGAATCGT
>DAOUWY010000048.1 GCA_030666885.1 Methanosarcinales archaeon | reverse complement strand
GGCAGGCGGGGGCTGCCTGCCGGGAAGGTGGGCAGGATGGCCGCAAGTGAGATAATTACAGAACAGGCCTCATGGGCCGCGGTGGACGTGCACCTGGCCGACCAGTTGATTCCGTACATGGGACTTGCCCGGGGCGGGAGTTTCACGGTGCGGGAGGTGTCCGGGCATACAAGGACGAATATCTGGGTGGTGGAGCAGTTCCTGGGTGTGGAGTTCAGGATAGAAGAAAAAAAGGATATTTTTAAATTATCATTATCATTATGATTCTGGTTTGGTGATTTCCAGATACTCGGGCGGCATCTCCTCAGACAGCACGATAAACTCATTCACCACCATCATTTGCACACCACCATCCATAGCCTTAAAGGCATCCACCCTGAAAATAACCGGATTCTCAGTATGCACACTGGCAGCCTCCACAGCTTTTTCGTAAGTAGAACTCAGGTGCACATATCTCTGGCGTACAGGCCTGATACCCATTTCCTGTATCATGTCTGCCTCTTCCTGGCTGGCACCGAAATATACAGACTCCAGGTCGTTCTCAGGAAAATCCAGGTCAATCTCAACCGAATGTCCGTATCTGGCCCTGATCTTTTTAGCTGATATCTGGTACCTGTCCTTCTTATCAGATTCCACCATTGCTATCAACCTGTTATAGGATGCCCATGGATACCTTGACATCATAACATCAACCAGCACATCAATGTCTACCCAACCATACTGGTTCATGGCCAGCCCCAGGTCATCCGGAAAATGCCGCAATGCTCCGGAAAGGAACCGCCCCATTCGTTCAGTGCGCTCATCATCCAGCACATAACTGCCAGCCTCGCCGCATTGACATACTTCTCCTCTGAAAAAACCATGTTTCGGACACTTTCGTATCATACAACCAGCAATATTATTTATACATCTTATAAACCTTATTAATTGTTTGAAAAAACAATATTTATTAAAATATGTAATAAATACATGAACTTGTAGATGTGAAATACCCCGGACTTCCTGAAATGGTGTACCGTGTCCGGGGGACATTAAACTATTGGGAGAAATACAACTGACATTAAAAGCAATATTCGAACCGGAATCTATAGCCGTTATCGGGGCATCGGCAACACCAGGAAAATGGGGTTATACCATACTGAAGAACCTGCTGTGCAATGGTTTTTCCGGCCCTGTATATCCTGTGAACCCGAAGGCAACGAACATCCTTGGGCAGATATGTTATCATTCTGTTCTGGATATACCGGGTCCTGTTGACCTGGCAGTCATCGTTGTACCCATATCCCATGCACTTGCAGTAACAGAAGAATGTGGCCAGAAAGGAGTAAAAGGCATTATTATGGTCACTGCGGGATTTAGTGAAGTGGGTGGTGAGGGGAAGCAGCTTGAAGGAAAGTTGATGGGGATTGTCGATAGATATGGCATGAGGCTGATCGGCCCGAACACACTGGGAGTGGTCAATGCCCATGCAGGCATGAATGCCAGCATTATCTCTAAACTACCTGCAAAGGGTGGCATATCCTTTATTACCCAGAGCGGTACACTGGGACTGGCCCTGGCCGACTGGACAATGGAGATGGGGATCGGCCTGAATATCGTAGTAAGCACTGGCAACAAGGCGAATGTTGATGATGTGGACTTACTGGAATATCTTGCTGATGACAAACAGACAGATGTGATAGCCATGTATATCGAAGGGGTCAATCAGGGCCGGAAGTTTATGGAACTGGCCAAGGGGATATCCAAACCCATTCTTGCGGTAAAGGCTGGTCGGACCCGGAGCGGTTCAAAGGCCGTATTTTCACATACAGGTAGTCTGGCAGGTTCGGATGATGTTTACAGTGCCGCTTTTAAGCAGGCAGGTATTATCAGGATTGAGAATATTGATGATCTTTTTGATTCTGCACTGGCCCTTTCGGTCCAGCCCGCACCCGCAGGCAACAGGGTGGGAATAATTTCCAACGGCGGCGGTGCCAGTATCATAGCATCTGACACCTGTGAACGCCTGGGTCTGACAATACCGGGCCTTGAGCCGGGGACAAGAGCCCGGATCAAGGAACTTGTTCCAAAGTTTGCATCATACAGCAATCCGATAGATACAGCCGGACTAGCATCCTATGAGACTTATAACGGTATTGTCAAACATATGTTGCGTGACCCCAATATCGATGCATTGATCGTGATCTATGTGCATACCGTTATGTGGGATTCACGTATCCCGGCAAATGCAATTGTAGATATTCACCGAGGTAGATGTCTTAAACCAGTAATAACATGCTGGCTTGGAGGTGCGGGCACAGAAGCGGGGATAGATATTCTGAAAGCTGCCGGTTTACCCAATTACCCTGTACCTGAAAGGGCTGTCAAGGCCCTGGCATCCCTGGTCAAGCATCATGGGTTTTTAGAGAAGGTGAAGGAATGAACGGGAATGAAAAACGGCTCTGGAAATTGTTAGGGGACTGGAATATTTCCACACTCACAATGGCTACAGCATCTTCAGCCGGGATGGCAGTGGAAGTGGCAAAAATCCTGGGTTATCCTGTTGTAATGAAACTTCTCTCTCCTGATATCACTCATAAAAGCGATGTGGGCGGGGTTATACTTGACCTGGGTTCGGATAAGGAGGTAAATGATGCATATCACGGGATGGTGACATCTGTGAAACAGCACTTGCCAAAAGCCAGGATCGAAGGAGTAGTACTGCAGAAGATGGCCGAACCCGGACTTGAAGTGATCATCGGTGCCAAACTGGACCCTCAGTTCGGTCATGTGATCATGTTCGGCCTGGGTGGTATATTTGTGGAGATATGCAGGGATGTTTCATTCAGGGTTACGCCTGTGGACAGGGAGATGGCACGGGAGATGATATTGGAGATAAAGGGCAGTCCTATCATTGAAGGCGCCAGGGGCATGGAACCTGCTGACCTGGAAGCCATTATTGATGTGATCACCATATTATCCTCTATGCTTGAGAAGAATCCTGATATCACTGAGATAGACATTAACCCGTTGATTGTATATTCCCGGGGCTCGGTAGCAGTGGATGCCAGGATGCTTGTAAGATGAGTGAATATTGGTTTTTCAACAGTTTTATTAGTAAAATATATGTAGAATAGCTGAAAAGTATTATACTGATATTGATTTCAATGAGGTGGCACAATGGAAAATGACGATGTAGTATTTATCGGTAATAAACCAGTGATGAACTATGTACTTGCAGTGGTAACCCAGTTCAGCGGCGGTGCCAATAATGTGACTATCAAGGCACGCGGAAGGGCCATTTCAAGAGCTGTTGATGTTGCGGAAGTGGTGAGAAACAGGTTCCTCGATGATGTGGAATTGAAGGAAATTCTCATATCCACAGAAAAGGTAACATCGGACCGCGGCGAATCCAATGTATCAGCAATGGAAATAACAATAGGGAAGTAGGATTTTTTTTTAATTAATTTTCCCAGGGCACCAAGTTCCATGAAAAAAGAGATACTCTCCGGCACACTGGATTATGACGGCTCCCAGATAGAGCCGCTGTGGGCCTATT
This sequence comes from Methanosarcinales archaeon, assembly GCA_030666885.1. Lineage (GTDB taxonomy): Archaea > Halobacteriota > Methanosarcinia > Methanosarcinales > Methanocomedenaceae > Methanocomedens_A. The sequence goes on along the minus strand of DAOUWY010000048.1, from coordinate 5,993 downwards.
CAAAAGGTATTTCCGGCGACAGCATTGTGTTGTTCAGGGGGGCTATGGATATTTTGGATTCAAATATCAAGGACCTGGAAGACCTGCAGAATAATCTGGCCATCAAGGGCGGGGATATGCTGCACTTCATAGTTGAGAGGTTCGATTCACCGGGCAGCATCAGGCTTGCATATTATATGCAGCGCTTGCTGGTTGTCTGTGCAAAGGATGTCTTATTACACCACGGCATAGAATCGATACGCAAAGGTGATGATCTTTTTATTGGTAGCGGTAAATTGAGTGTCAGTATAGCATCTGCAGGGATTTCCTCTGAGAAAATACATTTTGGCATTAATATTTCATGTAATGGCACGCCTCATGATGTGGAAGTTGCCTGTCTGGGGGATGTGGGCATCACTGATTTTATAGGTGTGGGAAAGGAGATTGCCACTGCTTTTGCAGCCGAGGTCGATGACATAGAGTTTGATATTGTGAAAACAAAGGGACTTTGATCTGGTCCGGCATCAAGTTGATCCAACTGAAGTGAGGATTTTTTGTTGGTATTTTAAGTTTAACTTGCTATTCTCGATAACGAAACATGGGACAACTAAAATCCCATGAACATTTCATAACATTTTTATATATAGAATTCAACTCTCAATATCGAAAGGACATATAGGTGATGATATGGAGGAAATTATTGATAATTTTATACCTGTAGCTATTTTCATTCTATTTGGTTTAGTAATACCCTTGGCAATAATGTTTATTGTAAAGCAGTTATCGCCGAGAAGCAAGAACATAATCAAGTTCACAACCTATGAAAGTGGTTCTGTGCCCAGTGGTAGCGCGAATATGATGTTCAATGTTGAATATTATGCATATGCAATACTTTTTGTATTGTTTGATGTTGAATTGTTGTTCCTTTACCCATGGGTTACTGTTTATGTGAATGAGACTGTGATTGCAACTACACCAGGTTTTACTACAGGATTTAGCATTTTAGCGATGGTATTGTTTATGATTGTTGTACTATTGGGACTTATATATGAATGGAAGAAGGGGGTCTTGGAATGGGTGAGATAGATAGTGAGCTTCCACCGAATGTTTCGGTCACTTCTGCCAGTGCAATACAAGAGTTCATTAAAAATTCACCGCTCCAGAAAATTTTGAACTGGGGCAGAAAGAACTCTTTATGGTTCATGACCCATCCGATGGGTTGTTGCGGAATAGAACAAATATGCGTAGGTGTTGCCCATTATGATACTGACAGGTTTGGCATCATCCCGAGGTGTTCCCCGAGACAGGCTGATGTAATGATGATCAGTGGTTATGTTAGCAAGAAATACCTGCCTGCTTTGCAAAGGGTCTGGGACCAGATGTTAGAACCGAAGTGGATATTAATGATGGGTGAATGTGCAATATCCGGTGGCCCCTGGTGGGAGTCATATAGTACAGTCACACATCTTGATGAAATATTCCCTGTGGATATTTACATTCCTGGCTGTCCGCCTAGACCCGAAGCCCTTTTGCAGGGTTTTATTGAACTCCAGAAAAAGATCGTGGCTGAGCAGGACAGGACTGTAATACCAAATCCGGCAGATGGTGGTGTGTAAAATATGGTAGATGAAAAAATCGATAAAACCATCATGATAGAACTGTCAAATACGTTCAAGGATGCAGTTTCTGATGTGGATGTTCCCTCACCTAACAGGGCGGTGGCAAGAATAGATCCGGGGAAAGTAAAAGATATCATGCAGTTTTTACTTGACAACGGTTTCGACCATCTTTCCTGTGTATCAGGTGTGGATTATCCTCCTGATAAAATGGAGGTAGTATATCATGTCACATCATATTCGGCACCGTTGGTCATAACATTAAAAGCTTCAATACCAAGGGATGATCCGAATATTGACTCACTTTGTGGTATTTACTGGAATGCAAACTGGTATGAAAGGGAAACGTATGAACTTTATGGGATCAAATTTAATGATTGTCCGTATATGAAGGTTCTATTACTGGTAGAAGAAATGGAAGGAGAATGGCCACTGCGTAAAGATTACGCCGGGTATCCCGATTTAACATAGGTGATGAATAATGACGCATGAAGCAACTCAAATCACTTCCCCGACCAAACCATCTGAGATACTCCTGCATCTCGGGCCACAGCATCCGTTGCAGCCTGGTCCCTTTTTGCTTGACCTGAAGATAGAGGGTGAAACAATAAGGGAAGCCGAACTCAAGATCGGTTATATTCATAAAGGTATGGAAAAGGTGTTTGAAGACAGGACATATCTCCAGATCCTTCCGTTGACAGACAGGATATGTTATCTTGCCTCCAATTCCAACAACGATGTATATTGCCGTGGTGTTGAGGAACTGTTGGGCATAGAACCTACAGATCGTGCCATGTATCTCAGGGTATTAACTAATGAACTTTGCAGATTACAGAGCCATCTGTTAGGAATTGGTGAATATGCTACAGATGTGGGTTTTTTGACCATGTTTATCTATATGGTCAGGGAGCGGGAAGGAGTAGTGTCCCTGCTGGAAGCTATCACAGGCTCCAGACTGAACCATAATTATGCAAGGTTCGGCGGGGTAGCGAACGACCTGCCGCCAGGCTATAAGGAGATGGCATTAAAAACCCTGGGCGAGCTAAAGAAACAGATCAAATCCCATGATGAGATGATGTCCAGTGATTCGATCTACCAGAGAAGGACTAAAGGTGTAGGAGTATTAACTCCCAAAGAAGCCAGTGAACTTGGAGTGGCTGGACCACCTTTAAGGGCTACAGGTGTGGAGTATGACCTGAGGCGGATGGAACCTTACCTGGTATATGATGATCTTGATTTTAAGGTGATCACCCAGAATGATGGTGATGTATTTTCACGGGTCAAAGTACGACTGCTGGAGATTCTTGAGAGTATCTATATTATTGAGCAGTGTCTGGACCAGATGCCTTCGGGTCCGTATAAGCAGGATGTAACACCATATATCACGCGGCCTAAAGCCGGAGAGGTGTATGCCCGTATTGAAGATCCGAGGGGAGAAATGGGAATGTACATAATTTCTGACGGTTCCGATAAACCATATCGTTTCAGGATAAGAGGTCCTGCATTTGCTACGGCACAGGCACTTCCGCCATTATTGCTGGGAGGATACGTGGCTGATGTGGCAGCCATAGCAGCGAGTATGGATTCTTGTACCAGTGAGGTAGACAGGTAGGAGGTGTGATTTATGGCAATATTTGAAACTATTATGAATTACCTTGTTATTATTTTTGCATCCAATCAATTTGCGCCCTGGATCAGGGGCGTTCTTGGCGGGCTTGTGATAGGAGCTGTGTTCGGCGGAGCTCTTGTAATGGTATACCTTGAGCGCAAGTTCCTGGGAGATATGCAATCCAGGATCGGTCCCAACCGTGTAGGCGGTCGATTTGGAGTACTGCAGTTGATCGCAGATGCTATCAAACTGTTCACTAAAGAAGATATTATACCTGCAAAGGCTGATAAATGGTTATTTGTCGGTGCACCGATTGTTGCACTTACATCAGGTTTTTTGATGGTGGCAGTAATTCCCTTCGATTATCTTTATATCAACGGGAACTATTATGCAGTAGCAGTATCCCGGATGGATATCAGTATCCTGTATCTTGAAGCTGTGTCGGGATTGGCCATCTTTGCTACATTTATGGCAGGATGGGGTTCAAGCAGTAAATATTCAGTGCTGGCGGGTTTCAGGAACGTAGCAAAGATGATCGGTTACGAAGTTCCACTGGGTATTTGTATTATTAGTGTGGCGGTAATGGCGCATTCACTGGATATTGTGGAAATAGTGGAAGCCCAGTCAAGTATATGGTTCATTATTGCTCAGCCGTTGGGTTTTGTAGTATTCTTCATAGCCCTGTTGGCTGATGTGGGACGAATACCCTTTGACCAGACTGAAGCAGAAGAAGAACTCATCGCAGGATGGGCTACGGAATACAGCGGAATGAGATGGGGGCTGGCATTCTTTGCCGAATATCTCCATGCAGTTGTAGGTTCTTTTATTGTTACCCTGATATTCCTGGGTGGATGGAATGGTCTCCCGATTGTCGGTAACTTATACATTCCAGGAATCTTCTGGGTGATTGCCAAGGTAATTATAGTGATGATGCTTTTCATATGGATCAGAGCTGCCCTGCCCAGATACAGGATCGACCAAGTCATCGATATAGGCTGGAAGGTATTAATTCCACTTGCTTTGCTGAACCTTGTGTGGTCAACTATCATTGGATTAATTTGGACCTAGGAGGGGAAAAAGATGGTATTAAAAAATTTACAAATAACTCTTCGCACTGTATATACAAAATCTGTAACGAGACTGTATCCGGAAGAAATTATGGATCTGCCTGATGCATTCAGGGGACAGCAACATCTGGATATGGATAAATGTGTAGGGTGCGGTATATGTTCCCAGATGTGTCCCAATAATGTTATTGAGATAGTAAAAAGCAGAAAATGGTATCCACAATTTGATAACGGGCATTGTATGTTCTGCGGACTGTGTGTTGATTTTTGTCCGAATGGGGCACTGTCTATGACAAAACACTTTGAGATGGCTTGCTGGACCAAAGAAGAAACAGTCTACAGTCCTGACCAGCTTGCCGCTCCGAATAAAGCCGAACTTGAAGGCAGGACAGGGGGGTATACGAAATGACATTAGACTTACAGATCATACCATTTGCAATCATATCAATAATCATGATCGGTTCGTCCATCATGGTGGTAAAATCAAAGGAAGTAGTACACAGTGCTTTCCATTGTGTTATAGCTATGATGAGTGCTGCCGGATTTTATGTGTTGCTTAGTGCGCAGTTCGTAGCTGTAGTGCAGATACTGGTGTATGTAGGAGCCATTGGTGTGATGATACTCTTTGCAGTAATGCTTACTACGAGAAACGAGGAGGTGGAGTGAATATGGAACAATTATCAGGTACAGGTAGAGTAATTAGCCTGTTGACTGCACTTTTATTGTTAGCGGCATTATTGCTTGCGATAGTTAATGTTGCCGGATTAGGGCCTTTTGTGCCTGGCACTCTGCCGGAAAGTGTACCTATTGATTATACAGTCTGGGAGGACGGCTCAAAGGATGCAAGTGGGATTGAACATGTGGGTGGACTGTTGTTCACCAAATATGTAATCCCGTTCGAGGTCCTTGCACTGGTCCTGTTAGCGGCGCTGTTAGGAAGTCTTTACATGGCCAAGAAGGAGGAGGAGTAATGTTACCGGTCAGTTATTATCTAATTGTTGCAGCCATTGTGTTTTGCATTGGTGCTTATGGAGTGATGACATTAAGGTCAGGAATTATGATCATGATGTGTGTGGAACTGATGCTCAATGCAGCCAACATCAACCTGATAGCATTTGCATCACATTTCAGCCAGGTGAACGGTCATGTTTTTGTACTGTTTTCCATTGCTTTGGCAGCGGCTGAAGCAGCTATCGGGTTTGCAATATTAATGAGTATATTCAGGTCTAAGAACAATGTCAATATTGACAACATCAACATCCTGAGGTGGTAAGATATGGATGTTGATAATATAGTATATTTGATACCGGCACTTCCGGTGTTAGCATTCGTACTTACCCTTGCTTTCGGCAATAAACTACCCTCGGGCGGAGGGCATATACCGATACTGGCAATCGCCACATCCTGTATTATATCTGTACTGGCATTTTTACAGATACATAACACAGGTATACCCATTGAGGTATCTGCGCCTTGGTTTTCAGTATTGAATGTTGGGATTTTGATCGATCCCCTGGCAAGCGTAATGTTGATGATGGTCACTTTTGTGAGTTTGCTCATCCACATCTATGCCATAGGTTATATGGCACATGATCCAGCCAAACCCAGATATTTTGCAGAGACTGCATTGTTCACTGCTGCTATGCTGGGTGTTGTGCTGTCAGATAATATCCTCCAGTTCTTTATTGCATGGGAACTGGTAGGACTGTGTTCATATCTGCT
>DAOUWY010000267.1 GCA_030666885.1 Methanosarcinales archaeon | reverse complement strand
TAGATTAATCAATTATTTAGCATAAATCGAAAAATTAATGTTGTAGTAATATTATTATGTACATCTTGAAAATAAATTGAATTAAATGATATATACTATTATGAATCCAAAATCAATTGAACAACAATTAGAATCACTAAAATAACGTCCCTCTGCATCCTCAGTGGTTAATCTTTTTTACTATGATCTATTTATCCGGAATAAATTAAAAAGTCACGAATCCCCCCATTACTTCCCGCCTCAGCAGCACATAAGCCAGCCCCAGCCCGGCTATGCCGTAACCCACCAGCGGAATCAGGTGCCCTATCAGCACATCGAACCCCTGCTGGTATATCAGTACCGCATCCAGCGCCCTGATTCCCATGGTAATGGGCAGTATATTACCCAGCAATGCCATCAAAGGCGGCATAGTTTCGAACGGGAAGAACATACCGCACAAAAATAACATTGGAATGCTCAGCACCAGGGACATCAGCATTGCCGTATTCTCGGAATCTGCAAGCGTGGCCAGTGCCATTCCTATGCCAATAAACGATGCCGAATACACAAGGATCACAAGAAACAGCGCTCCCCACTGGGATATAGGGATGAGCACGCCGTATAACAGGAATGCTATGATAATCATGATAATACCCTGCAACAGGGCGATGAGTATCAGCGCAAAAGTCTTGGCAAAGATAAACTCCCAAAGGCTAAGAGGCGTGAGCAATGTGCGTACCAGGGTCTTCTGGGTCCTCTCCTGGATTATAGTTATGGATGCCAGCATGAACGATATGAACATCAGCACAATGGATATAATGCCTGGCATTAAAAAATCAAGCTGGGACTTATCCTCAAACACCTTTTCCATTTCCATTGTCACGGGAGCGGCAATAGTAGTGGGCGATTTCGTAGTCATCTCATTGATCACACCCTTTGTCCTCTCTATCTCAAAAACCAGCGAAGCCGTGCTGTTAGCCATGCCAGTGGAAAGTTTCTCCAATTGCTGTGAGGTGTTCGCTGATTGGTCTTTCACATCCTCCAGGGTAGTCACAACATTTTCCATATCAGCAATATTCTCATTGATGTTGGATATCTCAAGGGTATAGTTATTGATGGATACCTGCATTTCCTGGAGGCGCTCATCTGTCCGGTTCAATTTATCATGCAGTTGTGCGCTGGTCTGTGCCACGCTGTCAAGGCTGTTGTACAGCGATACTACAGGTGCGGTATGCTCCTGCAGCAGACTTCTGGTATCCTGGATCTGCTGGATGGTGCCTGCCAGTGTAATGCACTGCGGCTGTGACGGGGCGGCGGTGCATGTGAGGTCATAGGTCTGCTGCAAACCGGTCTGAAGGTCCAGCAGTGCAGCATCGGTGGCATCGATATCATCCACAACTACTTTCAACTCATCCCTTAACAGGGCAGCATCATTATATATGGAACTCACATTCTCATCCAGCTGTCTGATCTCCAGACGGCTTTCATTAATATCGGCAGCGGTCTGGTTCAGGTCAATCTTCATCTGCTGCAAGGTCTGTTTCATCCCGGCCACAGAAGCATTCAGGCTGGTCGCATTGAGCTCATCCAGCGCAGATATCACTTCCTGGGTACTGCTGTTGAGTGAAATGATGCTGCTATTAATGGCAATAACCCCTTCCTGTAAGGGGTCCAGTTTAGCCTCCATCTGGCCCAGTTCTTCCCAGAGCCGGCTGAGAAATCCGAGAGTGAGTTCGTAGGACATCTTTTCAGTAGTGGTCATGAACACTGTGGATATAACCGGAGCAATCAGGACCCTGGAATTGTCAATATACAATTTCATTGCCTGGGTCTCATCCATGGGTATAAAGATACCTGCACTGTATTTCCCTGTCCTTACACCCTCTTCGATAACAGTGGGGTCTGTTGTGTTCTCAGCCGTGATCAGGAACATCTGGCTGTCGTTCAGTTCCTGGATTATCTCCCCGCCCAGTTCCGACCCTCCGCCGACACCCAGCCTGATATCCTTAAGACCCTGGTCAGTTCCGCCTGTGAACATTGACCCTATCAATATCATGATAAGTACGGGTGTCAGGAAGATCAGTAATACCGTCTTGGTGTGGCGGGTATAAACCTTCAGGTCCTTTTTAATTACAGAGGCTATGGTCAATGCCACTCCTCCTGTGCAAAATGAATGAACACATTCTCCAGGCTGGGCCGGTTGGATTCAATGTTGGTTATGTGCTCGCCCCTCATTTCAAGTGTTTCAATGACATGCTCCAGTGCCTGCTCGTTCGTGAGCGTTATCTTTAACCCTTTTTCATTTACAGTGCATGACGCCACACCTTCCAGCGTATTCACCTGGTCAGTGAGGGTGTTGTAGTCACCGGGCGTGCTTGTGATCCGGATGACCCGGTCACCGACCTTGTTTTTCAGATCTTCAGATGTTCCCTCTACAACTATATTGCCTTTGTGCATTATCAGTATACGGTCGCACAGCAGGTCCGCTTCTTCCATATAATGAGTAGTTATCAGTATAGTTGTACCTTCCCGGTTCACTTCCCTGATTGTATCCCACAATGCCTTCCTGGATACCGGGTCAAGTCCTACACTGGGTTCGTCCAGTATCAGGACTTCGGGTTTGTGTATCAACGCACAGGCAATGTTAAGCCTGGTCTTCATGCCGCCGGACAGGGTACTGGCGCGGCTGGAACCTTTCTCGGTAAGCTGGAGCATCTTCAGAACATGATGGCTCCTCTTTTTTATATCAATGAGTGCAACGCCGTACAGTGAACCGAAATACCTGAGGTTCTCTACCACTGTGAGTTCGTCATAAAAACTGTTTTCCTGGGGTACTACTCCAATAATGGAGAGCACATCCTTTTTATCAGATACCACATCAAGCCCTGATATGAATGCTGATCCGGTAGTCGGCCGCATCTGGCATGAAAGTACATTTATCAGCGTGGATTTGCCAGCTCCGTTGGGTCCGAGTAACCCGAATATGGTTCCTTTTTCAATATCCAGTGAAACATCATTCAAGGCTTTGAATTCCCCGAATGTCCTGGATATGTTTTGTATTTCGATTATTTTCTCCATAGCTCCCCTGCACGGCTTTAAGCTTAACAATTCAACAATGTTTACCATATGTAATTAAACTTTTGGATTGGAACAAGAGTTTCAC
>DAOUWY010000051.1 GCA_030666885.1 Methanosarcinales archaeon | reverse complement strand
AGAAAGCACACTCCCACATTCGGCCTCATCACCAGAAAATTCTAAAATCGGCCTGTTTTTTTCATCCCTGCCGACAATCTTAACCCTACATGAGGTATTCTCTTCTTTGTTCATTGATCTTTTCTCCTGATTCTTCCTGAATAATAATTCTTGGTTTAATTATCAGTTGAGTTTCAAGTTTCCAGACTACTGAATAGGTATCTTCGATCATATTATTATGCACTATATAAGTTCTGTATTCATAGTTTATATCATTTGGTCTTTGAACTAATGAAAGGAACCTATTGGTCATTTGGGAGTTTAGTAAAATATCGATGCACGGTCAAAACAACCAGACCCCGGGCAACAACCACACCGAAGTCGGCGCATTATGCTGCTTCCACTCACCCGCAGTCGCAAGATATGCAATTCCCATTTCCCGAGCAATGTAGGCAAACCCAAAGATGCAGGCGATTGAAATCTCAATGCACATTCTGGACGGTGATAGAGCACGGTGCCGCATGCAGCGTAAGAGTAGCACCGCTTTTTTTCCGGAACTCGTTAAACCACCTGCCTCCCCTCTGCCTTGTTCGCTGAAACTAAACCCACCGCCGTGACACAGGTATTTTCTTGCGATCTGTGAATATCAGGTGAATGCATGTGGCAGATGTGTTCATCTCAGGCTCACTTTGGTTTACCGCAGCATTTCTTGTATTTTTTCCCGCTGCCGCATGGACATGGGTCATTGCGACCGATCTTTTTTTGCCCAACACCCGCGGTGTGCTTATGCGGCTTCATAGAGGGATGCCTTTCAACTAAACTTTGACCAACCCCTTTCATCTTCATGTATCGGGTTTCCAAGACGTCCATAATCTCTGGATCAGACTTCAACCAGTGATCATATATCTTTTCAATATCTTCTTTTGTATATCTGGCAAGTTTATCCTCAATTTCGATCTCATTCTGAAAAGGTACTCTAATGGCAAACATGTCATGAGCAATTCCGGTTCCTTCATCCACCTTTAGAAAAATAAGGCGAACCGCACCACAATCACACTTGGGATCAATACAATACTGGTCATCGACAAACAATTTTAGCCCTTCATATTCGACAAGAAAACTAACTCCCGTTCCCCCGGACATTATACTTCCGTCATCACCAAAAACGTCAGCATACGACACCATTTTTCCAGCATAGACATCTTCGACAGGCATTTCGAACTTTGCCATATTACGTGACTCTGTCTTCGTATTGTTATAATTCTCCTTAAATTCGCTCTTTATTTCATCAGGGAGATCGCTAACGAACTCATCAATGAGAGATTGAACATTTTTTGGCCGTTTTATTTTTCTTTTCTCTTGCCACGTAAAATGATCCAGAGTTATATCAAATGTTATTGGACTCGCAATTTGAGCACCGTTCTCTTCAATTTCGTTAAAAGCGAGAACGGTTTCGTTGCAATCACAGTCAGGGTTCTGGCAATGGTTCACAAACATAAAAAAAGGACGTTCATGAGAGGAAAATCTAACCAAAGGAAGATTTTTTACTTCAACCACATCTTCCACATCCATATCAGGATGATAACTGCGAACATGTACAGTTTCTTTGAATTTTTCAATTTTTATCATATATTCACCTTAATTATAGGATTCACCACGTTCTCACGTGGTCGAATATCTCACATACCATCTTTTTGATTACTCCTTTAATAGCAAGAGTACATTCAAACCACGTCTTTACATTTCATTATTACCATTCCATTTCCCATAGTCTCAATCCCATTCCTCCCTCAGCATCTCCCCAAGTTCCTCCAAACTCCCAGCCACCCGAAACCTCAGTGCACCCAGCACCATCGGATTATCAGCACTGCCAAACGCACCCCGCACATCAGTCTTCAAACCTATACACTCCTTTCCCAGTGCATATCCAATCCCTATCTCAACACATGCCCTCTCATCTGGCACCCTGCCGTCCATATAAAAGGGGGATTTTTACACCCCCCACTGACATTAGCTCTGAAAAGATGGCAATATGAACACCTTCAACCATCTTTCAAAGACCGGATCTTCAAGAGCATAATAACCTCTTTCTTCCTTTTCCACGTACCCTTTTTCTATCAGATACATCAAAAATCTATTAATGTTCGAAACCTTATCACCTATTGTATTTGCCAGTTCTTTAGGTGAATAATGCCCCCTTGCAATGTTTGCAACAATTAATCGCTCTTTTGAGCTAAGTGAATTGAATTCCTCTTTGAAGAGTATGTTTCCTTCTTCCGCCAAAAATTCGTTTTCTACATCTTTGATTGAATCCAGTGTGATCACTTCTACCCTTTCAAGTATTTTGCCAATGAACTGAACATAAAATGGTATGCCCCTGGAAAAACTGTAAATTTCATCTATACCTTCATCTGATATCTTGAGATTTCGCAATAATATTTCTCCAACATACTCTTTTTCAAGAGGCTTGACCTCTTTTACGATTAGCTGTCTGTAAAACGGCGATGTGGATGACAGGACCGTAAGTTCCATTGTACTTCTTATTGAACCTGATATGCAGAGACTTGTTCGTTCCCAGTCTTCAGATATTGTCCTGATCTTTCTTAAGATTGGTTCACCGATCCTGGCAGCATCAGTTTTCAGATCAATGATCGAAGGAAACTCATCTACCAGTAGAACACACTTTGTATCCGTACTCTTTGCGAGTTTTTCTGATAGGTCAAATACGTGTTCAACAAGCATATCGTTGTCAGTTTGCTGCTTTGTGGATAAGAGAAATTCGATCTCATTGTATACCACTTTGAACTCTGCCTTATCAAGGATCTTTCTCAACACGCTGGCAGGAGTCTTTAGCAGATCCGTTGCTCGATATTTCAAGCCGGTGTGAGGCCTGTACGCATCAATAATGCGCATACTCAACCTCTGGCAAAACTCCAACAAGCTGAATTCAACCAGATCCCAGACAGAAAAATAGACAACGATAATCTCATCCTTCATTTTTAGCTGCCTTTCGACTTCTTTTAAGATCGATGTCTTTCCAACCTTTCTTTTGCCGTAAAGAGCATATCCCACAGTAGACCTTCTATCAGCCAGTTCGGAAACCATTTCTTCTAACAGCCCGATCCTATCCACAAATTCTTTTCCTTTCACAGGCTGCAATGTAAACCGCATGTTATCACCAAATCAATCTAACAAATTTGTTACTAACAAAATTATTAGTAACTCATTTGTTATTAAAGTTTCGTTGATGAAAATAATTGGATTCATGGTACGACAAAGAAACTGGCTTTAAACCCGGCAGTGGTGGAGTGCTGATTTTCTAATGATCCTCCAAACCTTCACCCTTACCCTCGCCTCCACCCGCCCCATCCGCGCCTCAGCCTCCCAGCTCCGCGGCTTCTTCGCCACAAAGTTCAACGAATATACCCTCCTCCACCAGCACCATACCGACCGCCTCATCTACCGCTACCCCCTTGTCCAGTACAAAATAATCGAAGGCACGCCCACAGTCATAGGCATAAACGAGGGCGCAGAGGTCCTGAAAGAAATATACGACCAGTACGACGAAATAAACCTCGGCGGCAGCGTCTATGAGATTATGGAGCGGGGCATCTCTGTCAGTAACCAGGAGTTCGGCCTGACCGACGAGATGCACCATTACCGCTTTGCTACACCATGGTTCGCCCTCAACCAGGAGAACTACAAACGGTTCTACCTGGCCGGCGGCAAGGCCGAACGAAACGCACTACTGAATAAAACCCTCACCGGGAACATACTCTCAATGTCCAAATCACTGGACTACCGGGTTCCAGACAGGATAAACTGCGAAACAGATGTCAGGATACGCAAAGGCAGGCAAAAGGACACCAACATAATGACATTCATCGGGACCTTTTCGGTTAATTTCCTCGTTCCTGAGTATCTCGGTGTGGGGAAATCGGTATCCAGGGGGTTCGGGGCTGTTATTGGGGAAAGTAAAGATCAAGGAGAAAATAAGAACCACAGATGAACACAGATAAACACAGATATTGTTGAAAAGCAGGTGACTTAGACCTACACAGAGTATAGAGATTAAAATAGAAAACACAACATTTAAAACCATCCGTTTTCCCTCTCTTCGCATCTGTGTTTATCCGTGTTCATCTGTGGTTAATTTATAAATAAATCAAAATGTTCATCAAGGGAATAAATTTCCTCGATACCTTGGCATTTCATTGTCAGATAATGCAGAATGTCAAAGAAATCCACATTGCCGTACTTTTACCATAAAGGAACAGCCTCTTTAAAGACATTAACCGAATCAGAACAAATGAATCTACATTTTTGAACCTTGAGAACAGAGTTTATGCGATCAATCACTTCAATCTTAGAGATTCGCTCCCTGTTCTCGATCTGGCTAAGGGTTTCACATATTGTCAGCATACTAACGGCAACCGTCAACCTTTGCGACAGTGTATCATCCCATATGATCTGGCAAAATAGGTACATCTGGTCTTTCATGATAAGTGAATGAAGAAAAGATGTGTCAAGGTATATCATGAAATTTATAAATCTATTCAGACTTTTTTGTTCGTATGACTATTTCCTCTTTGCCTGCCAGGACAGAAAGCACACTCCCACATTCGGCCTCATCGCCAAAAAATTCTAAAATCGGCCTGTTTTTGTCATCCCTACCCACTACTTAACCCTGCACGAGGTATTCTCTTCTTTGTTCATTGATCTTTTCTCCTGATTCTTCCTGAATAATAATTTTTGGTTTAATAATCAGTTGAGTTTCAAGTTTCCAGACTACTGAATGGGTATCTTCGATCATATTATTATGCACTATATCAGTTCTGTATTCATAGTTTATATCATTTGGTCCTTGAACTAATGAAAAGAACCTATCGGTCATTTGGGGGTTTAGTAAAATATCTATGCACGGTCCAAACAGCCAGAACCTGGGCAACAACCACGCCGAAGGCGGCGCATTTTGCTGCTTTTACTCACCCGCAGTCGCAAGATACGCAATTACCACTTCCTGAATAATGTAGGCAAACTCAAAGACGCAATCGATTGAAATCTCAATGCACATTCCGGACGGTGATAGAGCACGGCGCCGCCTGCGGCTTAATGGTAGTACCGCTTTTTTTCTGGAACTCGTTAAACCACCTGCATCCCCTTTGCCTTGTTCGCTGAAACTGAACCCACCGCCGTAGCACAGCTATTTTCTTTTAATCTGTAAAGATCAGGTAGATGTATGTGGCAGATGTGATTATTTCAGGCTCATTTTGGTTTACCGCAGCATTTCTTGTATTTTTTCCCGCTGCCGCATGGACATGGATCATTGCGACCGATCTTTTTTTGCCCAACACCCGCAGTGTGCTTATGCGACTTCTTAGAGAGATGCTTTGCAATTAAGCCCTTACCAACCTCTTTCATCATCGTGTATCGAGTTTCTAAGATGTCTATGATCTCCGGATCAGACTTCAGCCAGTGATCATATATCTTTTTTATCTCTTCTTTTGTATATCTGGTAATATTATCATCAATTTCGATCTCACCCTGAAAAGGTACACTAAAGGAAAACAGGATATTAACAATTCTGGTTTCTTCATTTATCTTTAGAAAGACAAGGCGAACCGCATTACAATCACACTTGGGATTAATGCAATATTGGTCATCGACATATAATTCTAGCTCTTCGTATTCGACAATGAAACTAACTCCAGTTCCCCCGGACATTATACTTCCATTATCATTAAAAACAGCAGCGTACGACACCATATCCCCAGAATAAACATCATCGATAGACATCTCGGACTTTGCTATATTACGTGACTCTGCCTTCGCATTGCTATAATTTTCCTTAAATTCGCTTTTCATTTCATCAGATAGATCGCTAACGAACTCATCAATGAGAGATTGAACTTTTTTTGGCCGTTTTCTTTTTCTATTCTCCTGCCACGTAAAATGGTCCAGAATGATATCAAATGATATTGGATTCGCAATTTGGGCTCCGGTCTCATCTATTTCGTTAAAAGCGAGAACGGTTTCGTTGCAATCACAGTCAGGATTCTGGCAATGGTTCTCAAACATAAAAAAAGGACGTTCATGAGAAGAAAATCTAACTAAAGGAAGATTTTTTACTTCAACCACATCTTCCACATCCACATCAGGATGATAACTGCGGACATGTACAGTTTCTTTGTATTTTTCAATTTTTATCATATATTCACCTTAACAATAGGATTATTCACGTTCTCCCGTGATCGAATATCTCGAATTCCATTTTTTTGACTACTCATTTAATAGTAAGAGTCTATTCAAACCACGGCTCTACATTTCATTATTACCATTCCATTTCCCATAGTCTCAATCCCATTCCCCCACCAGCATCTTCCCAACCTCCTCCAAACTTCCAGCCACCCGAAACTTCAGCGCCCCCAGCACCATCGGATTGTCACCACCGTCAAACGCACCCCTCGCATCAGTCTTCAACCCAATACACTCCTTTCCGAGAGCATACCCAATCCCAATCTCAACACACGCCCCCTCATCTGGAATCCTGCCGTCCATATTAAACATCACCACATCACAGTCCTTTATCTCCTGCACATCCTTTTCAAAAATAATCCCTAAAGCTTCAGACCTGCCGACCTTCTTCTCAAGCTCTACCAGTTTGTACCCATCCCTCTGGGGAAGAAACGTGTTAAAACCAAGGTCTGACAGGAATTTATCAAGCTTTTCATTGTATTCAAGTTCTGCATCACAAAAAAGCGGCCCTGCAATAAATATTTTCATAATTAATCCTCTTCCAATATAACTGTTTTTTCGCACTCATCTATGGTATATCTACATTTCTTGGTTCATCATTTATTCACTATTATTTCCACTGATATCAGTTCTGCATTCATAGTTTATATCATTTGGTCCTTGAACTAACGAAAGGATTGGAATAATTTTTAGGATGTCGAACTTACACACAAATCGATCTTTGCGTGCATTGTGGTGAATTATCAAGATGGGAGATTTCCAATTACTTTATCAAAGACAATCAATGGTTTTTATATGACCAAAGAGAAAACAATAGATAAGGTGAAAAACTATGAAAGCGGAAAAATTGCTTGAACGCATCATTCTTGACCCCAATGTTATGACTGGAAAACCTGTGATCAGGGGAACAAGACTTACGGTGCAGTATATCCTGGGATTGTTAGCACATGGCGCTTCAGTGGAGGAAATCCTTGAAGAATACAAAGGATTAACCAGGGAAGACATTAAAGCATGTTTGCTATTTGCAACAGAATCCCTTGAAAACACCACATTTATGCCTTTGACTGCAGAGGCCTGTTAGATGCGGCTCCTTGTGGATGAATGCACAGGGCCTGCGGTTGCACAGTGGCTGCGCCTGCAAAATCATGATGTGATATTGGTATATGATGAGATCAGGGGCGCGGATGATAAAGAGGTAATCAAGAAAGCCAGTCAGCAAAACCGGATACTGATCACAAACGACAAAGACTTTGATGAGCTTGTTTTTCGGGAGAAAAAACAGCATAAAGGTGTGATACTTTTGCGTCTTGAAGATGAAAGAGCTGCAAACAAAATAGCTGTACTAAAGCAATTGCTTGAAAAATATGAAAGCTCCCTCCCTGGACATTTCATTGTTGTTACAGAAACTACTGTAAGAATAACGGGAAAGACGTGAATCAAGAACATCAATTTTATAATTGAATTTCAACCGCGAGATAGAATTGTGTGTTTATACTTACCTAAACGTTAAAAAAAGGCAATACAACAGACCACTTTTCCTGCAATGTATCAGAACCACTGGTCAAGGGTCTGCTGGCCTGCATCCGATGCTTCTAAAAACCCGCCTGCTGTTTTTTAATAAATCAAAATGTTCATCCAGAATATAAATTTCTTCAATACACGGGATTTTTTTTCCGTATGACTATTTCCTCTTGGCCTGCCAGGACGAAAAGCACACTCCCACATTTGGCCTCATTATCAAAAAATTCTAAAATCTGCCTGTTTTTTTCATCCCTGCCGACAACTTTAACCATGCACGAAGTATTCTCTTCTTTGTTCATTGATTTTTTTCCCCTGATTCTTCCTGAAGAATAATTCTTGGTTTTATAATCAGTTGAGTTTCAAGTTTCCAGACTACTGAATAGGTATCTTCTATCATATTATTTCCACTGATATCAGTATTCAGGGGATTCGGGGCTGTAAAGAGGTGGTAAGGGCCAGTGGTACCTGCTGAAATAATAATATGCACCAAAATTAACATATATGATAACTATAGTGGTTATAAATGTCAGAAAAATTTCAACTGCTGAACAAACTTGCAAGAAAGGGCAGCACCTTCAGCTTTAACGAAGCGCAAAAAATCAGCAACCTTAGCACGGGCAGCCTGAAAGTCCTGCTGTACCGCATGGGAAAACAAGGGTGGGTCGAGCGGATAGAAAAGGGCAAATACCTTATCATCCCCTTGGGTACAAAAAAAGGCAGATACACTATAAACGAATTCGTGATCGGATATGAGATCGTAAAAAATGCGGTAATTGCCTACTGGAGTGCCCTCAACTACCACGGGTTCACCGAACAGATACCAAACACAGTCTTTATCCAGACCACATCAAGAAAAAAAGAACCAAAAATAGAGATATTTGGCGTCAGGTACCGGATTGTCAGGATAACTGAAAAAAAGTTCTTCGCCTTGCAGAAAATATGGATCGATGATGCAGAAGTCTGGATAACAGACCCTGAAAAAACTATAGCGGACTGCCTTGACAAGCCCCAATATTGCGGCGGGATCGTGGAAGTTGCAAAAGCACTGCAAAATGAAGATGAAATAGACCTGGACAAAGTCATTGAATATGCAATAAAAATGGAAAATTCTGCAATCCTGAAAAGACTCGGCAGTCTTTGTGATAAACTAGGGATACCTGTAAAGGTTCCGCGGGACTATCTGGCCAAAGGCTATCCCCTGCTTGACCCGTCAATTCACAGAAAAGGAACATCAAACAGGACATGGAAAATAATTGAAAATGTAGATGAGAAAATAATTGGTACATTAGAATGATCCGTGCAAACGAAATAAGGGAAACTGCAAGAGAACATAGAGTTCCGGTAACCACAATAGAAAAAGACTACTGTATCGGCTGGATACTGAACAGTTTGTATCAACCCACTAACTTTTTTGCACTAAAAGTCGAAAAGCAACATCCACTTAAACAAGCCTGCCGTCCATCTAAAAGAGAAGTGGAATTTTAAACCGCCATTGACACATATCGAGGGTGGGTCAGAATTAGTGGGAAAAGTGGGTCAATTTTGGGTGGGAATTTTCAGGAAATAAGTTCGAACCATTTTACCACTGGAAAATATCCTGCTGGTGTGCCCTGTTCTCTTAATACTTGATCAACGTCATCGCCGTCTATCTCATAGAGGTTGAATACTTCTTTATT
>DAOUWY010000248.1 GCA_030666885.1 Methanosarcinales archaeon | reverse complement strand
TATATTGAAGTGATGCTGGATACACTGGAATGGTTGAAGTCATCACCGGAGTTCTATGATTACTATTTCAAGGAATACTATGTCTGCCCGACATGCGGTGCCTCGATCTTTGACCATTTCCATAAACAGGATGTGGGTGACTGGCTGATCATTTCCTGTGAAAAATGCGACACTGTAATAAAGAAATTCTATTCGCCGAAATTGGTATAAAGCAGGGGGCTCTCCCCCGTTAATTTTTTTATTTTATAGCACGGTTATTCATACCAGTGGTACATTAAGGAATCCCAGCAGAATGACGATTATCACACCCGGTATTCCTCCAACAGCGCAGATCAATATTGATACCCAATTGATTTCCACTGAAAAACCCATGTTGAGCATTCCTATTACCAAGTTTGAGATGAATAGTAGTATCAAACCTACAATGGAATTTACGACAAGGTATTTTACAACTTTAAAGAAATAATATACGCCGATGAATGCGGCGATTGCGACCACAAGAATAGCCAAACCGGTTAATATTTCCAAAGGCATAATGTTCAATTCTCCTGATATTCTTTAACTGTATCAAGATTATATTATTTAATTCTTATCCCGCAGGCCGTCCCGAAAACAACTTTCAACGACACCTTATGGTCCTGGGAGTTTTTACATACAGCACTCAAAACTATCAATCCCAACATGTCGGCAGATACCATTGACGAAGACATTCGACAGATCACACGCATGGAATCTCCCAACTTGATCGAAAACAAACGTTGTTTTCACCTCATGCTCACAGACGGTGCACGCGGGTGTTGTTGGGGGCTGCCGGGGGCGATCATATCTATTTAAATATATAATCATAGTAATTATCTGACATGATTTACAGGATTAGCAGGATAACTCATCCCCATTCATCCTGTCGATCCTGTTGATCCGCTTTATAACCGAGCCCGGGTTATGCCGTTCCCATTCATACCGTGTTTTCACATCACAAAGCATTGGCATCAGGTTGTCCAGCCTTGAGCGTATCTCATCAAGATGAACATGCTTTTCCCTTAGATCGATCTCATGTACTTCAGGATGTATAGGTCCCTCCAACCCCATATCGACCCTGCGGTTGGTATCAGGTCTTGACCTATCACCCGTCTTGATAGCATTGATAGCATCCTTCCACTGGGACGACCAGGGCAGATCCCTTATCTTAGTGTGCTGCACACCAGAACGCTCCACATCTATTGCATACACATGGCAGGCCTTCTCACATGCTCCACAGTAAATACAGTAGTCCTTGTTCACGTCAATTTTCTTATCATGAGGCACATACCAGGCATGTACAGGGCATACATTAAAACACCCATGGCAGCCCACCGGGTCACAATCAACCAGCCTGTTCCCGATAAGTTCTATCTCCCCTTCAAAAGGTTTTACAATATCCACTGCGTCATAAGGACAGACAGCCTTACACCAGCTGCACCTGGTGCACTTTTCGTCATCAATAGTCACAGTACCTGATATCTCTGGCACAGGTGCCTCCAGTTTCCCTTCTACCTTAATGGCATCCTCAGGACAGAAATCCTCACATATCCTGCAGTAATCGCACTTGTCCAGATCTACGAGCAGGTCCTGGAAGGGTACTGGGTTATCTGGCGTTGGCTTTTGCTCCACCAACACAAAAGCGGGACAAAGGTATGCACACATGCCGCAGAAGTTGCACTTGTTCATATCTACTGCGATCTTACCATTTTGCCCTTCCTTGAACGGGGCTACCTCTTCTTTAGTAGGAAAAGTGAGTTCCAGTTTAATAGCTTCCTGGGGGCAGGCTTTTTCGCACAACATGCAGGGCAGGCATTTTTCATTAATGACCACCTTTGAGTCCAGTTGTGGAAAGTAGGGATTATCATGTATATCCTGGCCGTCTATGTCCATCCTGATAGCCCTTACCGGACAGAATGAGGCGCACATGCCGCAAAAGGTGCATTTGGTCTGGTCGATGATCACAGGCGGTGCGTCCATACCTGTAGCTATCTCGAAAAGAGGGCCTGCCTCTATCGCATTTGCAGGGCACACATCGATACAGATCCCGCAGCCATTGCACCGTTTATAGTCGTAATCCAGGGTCTTCTTTGAGACATTAGCGGTCTGGGTGTATATGAAATGGTAATCCCAGATATCCATTTCTACATTGACCTCAAGGCCACTGTCTACGGAATCTTTTGTAGTATTATCAGACATTTGCAGTGTATTTAATATTTAAAAAACTATATACAGGCATTTCCACGATATAATTTAGGTTACATTCTTACTTTAACATGACCTCAACTTTTCTATTTCCTAACTGCTAAACGTCTAAATTCCCATAGATACCAGCATCAGTAACGCAGATACCAGTGGTATGGTAAGGTTATCATCCAGTACACGCCCGCGTATCTTCCAGGGTACGCCATCGGCCAGGGTGGCACCCAGGGCGCCCAGTGCCACTGAATAGACTGGCAGCGGTGCCAGTCCGGGCGCTTGGGCAGCAAGGTAACCAGTGGAAAAACTTACCAGCAGCATTACCAGCAATATGGGTACAGGTTTTACTGGCAGGCGCATCTGCCTTACATCGGCTTTTTTACCCCACATGGCACTGGCAATACCCGAAGAAAAATCACCCAGGATAGCCATGGTCAGTGCAGTTATGGCAATGGTCTTCGGGAACAGTGCAATAACAATAACGGCCGCAATGATTGAATAGACATACCCTGCTACCCTGTGCTCCTCTAACGGGCGCAGGAGGACTGCCGGATACCTGATAGATCCACTTAGTCTCATCCATTCTAACTGCAGTGTTATGATCACGAGCGGGATAAGCCAGAACAGGATATTAAAACGGTCTGTGAAATAATATATCACAGGTATGAGCATCCCTGCCAGGTGAATGGATTTACGGATCAGTTCTTTTGAGAGAATAACAGACATAACTATGTAATTATTATGTATTTATTATTTAATTATTATTCAATTGGGATGCCGGCATCCTCAAACCTGGTATGGTCGTGTACCAGATCGTATATGCTGTCTGCGATGGTATCAATGGGAGAACGGACCTGTTTCATAGAATCCCGGTCCCTGATGGTGACCGTGCCATCCTCCAGCGTATCGTAATCCACTGTGATCGAATACGGCGTGCCTATCTCGTCATTCCTGCGGTAACGCCTGCCGATAGTACCCGAATCATCATAGGCCGCCATCACGCCCTTTTTCTTAAGTGCCGATTCAATTTCGCGTGCAGGTCCTATCAGTTCTTCACGGGTCAACAGCGGCAATACGGCTGCCTGTACCGGCGCCACTTCGCTCTTCAGTCCAAGTACGATCCTGCCTTCATCCTCGCCCTTTACATCGTCTTTGGCCTGTATCTCGTCTTCACCCTTCACTTCCTCTTCCCTGAAGGCATGTTCCAGCACCGCATAGAT
>DAOUWY010000284.1 GCA_030666885.1 Methanosarcinales archaeon | reverse complement strand
TGGGCAATGTTGCTACGGTTGAGGAGGCAAAGGATGAAGTGCTGGATTATGTGTTTTCGAGGATCGATATCAGCAGGGCCAGGATGACGCTGGCGCTGTGGGATAGGAATTGGTGATGGTTTCTTGTGAGTGAATATTCTCAATCTAATTAGCAAATATTAGATGGTGTGAGTCAGTTGTTTTTCCCGAACATGGCCCTGACAAAACCCAAAAACGGCGGTGAAGGCCTGTTGGGTCTGCTCTTGAATTCAGGATGGAACTGGCTGGAAAAAAAGAACCTGTGTCCAGGGATCTCTGCAATCTCCATCCTGTTCTTGTTACGGCCTGTGAATTTCATGCCAGCCTTTTCCATCTCATCGATGTACTTCGGATTTACCTCATACCTGTGGCGGTGCCGCTCAATTATCGCATCAGAGCCATATAGTTTATTGGCAAGGCTTCCCGGTGTCAGTTCAGCAAAATAATCTCCCAACCTCATAGTGGCACCCATATCCACATTTATCACACCTTCCTGCTCAGGCAGCAGGTCGATCACCGGATGGTCAGTAGAAGCAAGTTCCGAACTGTTTGCATCGGCATATCCCAGCACATTCCTTGCAAACTCGATAACCGCGGTATGCATCCCCAAGCACAGTCCCAGATACGGTTTATCGTTCTCACGGGCATATTTTACAGCAGATATTTTACCCTCAGTACCGCGCACCCCGAAACCCCCGGGCACAAGTATCCCGTCATACTTCGCGAGCTGGCTGATAGATTCCGGTTCATTCTCAAAATCCTCTGCATCAACCCATGAAGCATTTACCTTGCATCCCACTTCAATACCCGCATGCTTCAGGCTCTCCCTGATACTCAGGTACGAATCTTCAAGTTCAGTATATTTACCAACCACGGCAACGTCCACTGAACCAGTGGTCGAGCGCATCTTTTCCACCATCCTGGCCCACTCTTTACTGTCATCTTTTGAGTTAAGTCCCAGCTTGGTCAACAAATAATCAGCTGCACCTTCATTTTCCAACTGTTGGGGCACCAGATAAATGTCCTCCGCATCATGGGCACTTATCACCGCCTTTGCAGGTACGTCGCAGAACAGGGCGATCTTTTCCTTGGTACCAGGCAGTATAGGCTTTATACATCTCGTAACTATCAGATCCGGATGAAGACCTACCTCCCGTAGTTCTTTAACCGAATGCTGGGTCGGCTTTGTCTTCTGCTCTCCCTGGGCATCCATAGGCACCAGGGTTACATGGATGAAAACCACGTCATCCTCATCCTCTTCATTATGCAGCTGCCTTACAGCTTCCAGAAACGGCATACTTTCTATATCGCCCACCGTACCGCCAACTTCAATGAGACATATCCGGGCGCCGCTGAGTTTTGCTACATTCCTTAAGCGTTCCTTTATCTCGTTGGTAATATGGGGAATTATCTGTACGGTCTTGCCCAGGTAATCGCCCCTGCGCTCCTTATTGATGACTGTCTGGTACACCTTACCTGTGGTGATATTGTGCTCCCTGGTCAGTTCGATATCCAGGAACCTTTCATAATTACCCAGATCCAGGTCAACTTCGCCGCCGTCCTTTAAGACGAATACCTCGCCGTGCTGGAAAGGACTCATAGTCCCTGCATCAATATTGATGTAAGGGTCGATCTTGATGGCCGTTACATCGTAACCTCTGTTCTTCAGTATCCGTCCCATTGATGCGGCTGTTATTCCTTTACCCAGTCCGCTCATTACACCCCCGGTTACGATGACATATTTCATGTTCTCTAATACCTCATATTTTTCAATTATCTTTTGCCAGCAAATGCATTACAGCATATACCATAAGTATTATTATTAAAATGGAAACTGCCAGGGCTCCATACATAACATCTATCAAGTTAAAGGTAAATGTGACCAGCAGAATAACCTCCAAAATAAGTATCATAAGCAAAGGCAGGATAAACTTATCCGGAAAACTAAATTGTATCTCTCTTTTTCTGCTTTTATCCGGATTTTTACTTGAATTTCCATCCCAATCCATCCGGGATGATGTCCGGTCCCGGTCATAATTAGGGAGGGCCAGTCTACCATCAACATCGACAACTGACCTGGGTTTGGATGCTACCGGTATTTCACCAATGACCAACCTGAATGATTCTGTGAGGGACCCATATCCGGTTGTAACTTTTATTTCACCTTCTAATGTGGTTATATCATCAGGAAGTTTGATCACAACAGGTGCAAATTCCTGGTTGGCAACATAGATATTATCATACAGGAACCTGACGTTCTTTCTAAGTGTATCGCCAACGGATAGATACACATGGGTAGGACTACCGTAATTAATAATTGGCAGTTCAAAGCTGCATTCATTCCCTGGATCAAGCGGTATCGTGATCTTGGGATCATCGAACTCGATCGAGTTTATCCTGTTCCTGTTTATATGTATCTGCTGCACTGGCAAGTACCTCTGTGGTTAATCCCTTAGATCAGGAGGTAGCATGTTGGGAATGCCGTCCTCGATCGGGTAATGTTCATTGCATTTCCCGCAGAAAAGAGATCCCTTGATTATCTCTTTATCTTCCTTTTCATCCACTGTTAGGACCAGGTCACCCTTGCACATTGGACAGCATAAGATTTCCATTAATTCTGGTTTCATATTATTCAATCCGGAAAACTTTATTATTGTTCAACATTTACGACATAGTAATTCATCAAATTATCGGTATTCGATGGGATGAGTATCTATAGCATCAATAAACCATTGGATGACTCTATGCGTTCCAACGTGATCAAGCATCGGAAAATATATTCTTAAATTTAGTTGAGTTTTATGAGACTTTTTATTATTTAGCATGAAAGTACCCTTGGGTTCTTTCATCTTTTTGTGCATGTTATTCGAAGAATTTCATGTACGTTT
>DAOUWY010000155.1 GCA_030666885.1 Methanosarcinales archaeon | reverse complement strand
GTATGACTAATATGGTAAATGCTGCCTCGAATACTGGCAGTCCCGATCCCGGACTTTCTACTGCCTGGTAATGAACCGCTGGTTCAGGAACAGTCTTAGCAGCCGGGGGCGATGAGACATTAATTGAAACCTTCTCTGATATCTGCACCCGGGAATAATCGTCATTAACGATCTCAACGACAGGTGATGGAAATATAATATTTCCGGCTGATACCATTGTGATAACATACTTTGTTGAACACGATTGGTTTTTTTCTAATGTGGTTCTCAATGTGGTATTCCCATCAAGCAGGAGCGTGCCTGCCGGTATATGGTCAGTTATATAAACGGTGCAGGGGGCATTGCCTGTATTTATTGCCGATAGCGTGACCGTCACATTATCCCCTATGTCTATTTTTCCAGGGTGTGCGGTTTTGTTGATGATGATACATGCCCCGTCTATTATTATTGAAGGTGCATTGGATGTTACATTAAAATATTCTCCCTGCATGTTCCACTCTGCAATAGCGGGGTCAGTGGGATATTCGCCTGGTTTTTGTGCTTTCAGGAAATATGGGTAGCATTTCCTCTCTTGTGGTTCAAGATCAAAATGCCAGTTCAGGTCCTGGTCATCAACAAGCTCAAAATCCTGTGGAACAGAGTCACTCATTTCGATCGATAAATTGACAATACCTGTATTCTCTACATTGATACGAACAGGTACAAGCAGATCCATAGTACTATCCCCTGCCGTTTTTGTTACTTTAAGGTTGCAGACGGGCATAACGGTAATTGGTGTTGAGCGTGACATATTACGTGCTACTCCATTTATATCCACCCAGCTTAGATTGGCCGATATATTGAATGTTTGCTTGCGTAACAGCGACGGGACCCTTAATCTTGTCGTCATTGTACTGGATGAGTTGACTGTCAGATCCACTTGTTTAGTTGATCTGCCATCAATTACACGCAACCCGCCAGGGTCAATATATATATTCATATCATTGATAGCTGTGCCGCTATTAATAATTTTACAGGTAACACGTATGTCAGAATCAGTTGGCCTGTATTTTGTGCAATCAGTAGTGATAATCGGATAAATGCACGGTTTTTCCTTTAAGCTTAAATTAATATGTATGCAGGGATTTTCCCACTTGGTCGGAGCATGAGATAAAGCATCGTCCGTAGTATTATAAATATTGATCTTGATCTCATCCTCATAAATATACTCATCGAATGTTGCATTAAGAACAGTCTTGCTTAAAAAAACACCATTTTTTGTCAAATGTAATAGAACATTGCCGTTCTCTTTATCAAAATCAACAACCTCTACTGCATATTCTTCACGTGTGTAATTCTCACCCTGGTATGGTACGGTGTAATTTTCACCCTTGTATAATACGGTTTTACCACCTGACTCCCATTGTATCTCTTCTGCGGATGCAATGGTCGCCGGTATAACCATTACTGAGAATAAACACAGGATCAATGCCAGTTTAATCACCGGATGCCTCCTTAACAAGCACCCAGCCTCCACCCTCGGTCTGGTAGATTGTTCCGAACTTCCTCCCGCTTGTAGAAATCTCTTCTTTTGTCAGTTCAAGTTTCTCAATATCATTACCTTGCTTGATTATCACTTGCATGTTCTCCTGTCCGGGATTTTTTACAATGGTGATATCGCTCTGGGTGATCAGTTCTTCTACCTCGAAGTGCATCAGCGCAACCACAAGCAGTCCAATGGCAAATATCATGGCAACATCAAAGAGATTCGCAACACTGCTCATGGGATCGTCATCCAAATATGTTTTTCTTTTTCTACGGTTCATATATTTCATGTTTTTTCACCTATTGTCACAGAAATGGGTAAAGTCTGCATCCTGTTCAAATAATTCCGGGACACAATACGACCGGTTTTAAGACATTGGCTATCTGTGAATATTTTCATAACAGATTTTGAAATATTAATTTCTTTAATGTCCGAATAGCGTATCTCAACGTTTTGGGTATTGTTTTTCAGTATCTCATCCGGAGGAAGTTCACTCAGTTCATAGGATTTTTGTTTTGCATGTTCTCTTGTTAAAAATAATGAAAATAAAATTATTATTAACATCAAAAGATTGATGAATACCAAATAATATTGAGAAGACAGGACGGTATAACCTAATTTAGTGATAACAAGGATCACTATGTTCACTGCAGCAAAAAAAGCCGCAAGAATAAGCGGTTGGGATAGTATACTGCCGGCAGTTCTTGCAATGATCACACTTGTTGGTGTAAAGAACAGGTCATAATAAACGAATCCGGAACTTACCTTTACCGTATCATAAATATCATTCTTTAATAGTTGGTCCGGATACGGTTGTTTTGATTTTTCAATATTAATTATATGCTCGCCAAATAATATTTCAGAGATATATTCTATATCGCTCATATCTTTTGTATACCATCTGTCCCTGATCATGGCGACCATATGCCCGCTCACTCCGGCCATCAGTCCGACAACTGTTGTACCGAATGCAATAATAAGGTTATCAGACAGCGTTTGGATGTCGCCCTCTGCAAGCCCGGCCAGTGCCGGTCCCATTGGTATGAGCGTCCCCATCAGACCGAACATGGGACCTGCTTTTGCCACAAACCTTGACTTTTCAAGTTTTTTAATTATTTCAGCATCACACTCCTGCAACAATTTTTCAACTCTGAGACCCATGAGGTCTTTGTTATGGAAGTCATCCTGGAATTCGGAAATGTTGTTAATAAAAAAATAATGAAATCTGTTTGAGCAGAATTTTTTAAGGATGACTGGTACATTTGCAAAATCGTTTGCTTCCATCAGTCCCTTTGCTTTTATAGCTCCATTCTCGATCAACCAGAAATCACTGTGCCTGGCTCGCCACTCGGTGAAGAAACCGCCGATCTCTATGAAACTCCAGGCAAGTAAGCCCAACAGTATAATTATAACCGGATACAACAGGTTTGCTGAAATAACATATATTCCTGTTTGTGCTACCGATTTGAATAATTGGGTAATTTCAAATCCAAAAGTAAGATCCATTTAAATCCCTGTCCTTTGCCCTGGAAATAGCATTTACATGCTCATGTGTGTCCTGAAATGTCATGAATGCTTATTTGGTCGTGTAAGTATTTTATTAAAAATAGCAAGCTGACGGATTATTAGCCATTTTATTAAAAGCTGGCTTCTGCAAATTAGCTATTTAAATTAATTATTAGCACGATTCGATGTTCATATGTCGGTCTTGATCTGCAATTTTTTGAAGGATGTGTATTTTAATGTCCGGTATTCATAGTTATCATAAAATCTTTAGTAAATAGATAAAAACCGTGCTGCATAATTGCGCCACGGTTTTCAAGTCAGGAGGATGAGTCCCGATGTCACATGGATATAGATATAGATATACTATATTATTTAGATAATATATGTTATTCAAAAAGATAAGATGGATTTTAAAAGTAAGGCCGATAACATCTATTTCCCCTTCATTTTGACAAATTATCCAGTGTAAAAAGCAAAATATCCTCATCGTTTAATGCAACGATATCAATCTCATCACCTTTGCGGTTCCACCATGAACTTATGTTTTGGAACCAATGTCCAGGTTTTTATCACCTTCCGGCAACTTATCTCCTCATGTGCTGTTGCATTACCTGATTATAGTATTCCCTGTGCTTTTGGTAACTGCTTTATTTAAAATCAGTTTATTTTAATTGCACCGGTTCATCTACGTTTATATAATTAAACCACATATCTGGATACCATGCCGGGCAACACCTTCGGAAAAGCATTCTCAATCACAACATGGGGCGAGAGCCACGGTCCTGCCATAGGTGTTGTCATCGATGGCTCCCCTCCCGGACTGGAGTTGACCAACGCCGATATCCAGCTTGAACTGGACCGCAGACGTCCCGGACAGAGCGAGATTTCCACACCCCGCCAGGAAGAGGACAGAGTGGAGATACTTTCAGGAGTTTTCGAAGGTAAGACCACAGGCACGCCCATTGCCATGCAGGTCAGGAATAAGGATGCTGACTCCTCCAAATATGACATTATCAAAAATACGCCCCGCCCCGGTCATGCCGACTATACTTACCAGATGAAGTACGGCATACGTGACCACAGGGGCGGCGGTCGATCATCTGCCAGGGAGACCATTGGCCGTGTGGCTGGCGGAGCAGTGGCAAAAAAAATACTGGGCCGCCATGGCATTGAAATAATGGCCCACGTTGTTGAACTTGGCGGCATAAAGGCTTCACCGGTACAGGTCGATGAAATAAAGGCTAATGTGGAATCGAACCCGGTACGTTGTGCCGACCCCGAAGCTGCAAAGAACATGCTGGAAAGAGTGAAACAGGCCAGGGAAGATAAGGATAGCATCGGTGGAATTGTCGAGATACTGGCTCTTGGTGTCCCCCCGGGCCTGGGCGAACCCGTATTCGATAAACTGGACGCTGACCTGGCAGGGGCTTTTATGGGAATCGGTGCAGTCAAGGGCGTGGAAATAGGTTCCGGTTTCAGAGTTGCTGCCATGACCGGCAGCCAGATGAACGACCCCTTCGAAATGCAAAATGGGAAGGTGGTATGTTCCACCAACAATGCAGGGGGCATTCTGGGAGGTATCTCCAATGGTGAAACAATCGTTTGCAGGATAGCTGTTAAACCTACGCCCTCCATTGCCAGGTCCCAGAGGACTGTGGACTTGTCTGGTATGTCCGAAACCAATATAACAATAGAAGGGCGACATGACCCCACAATCCCGCCCAGGATCGTACCTGTAGCCGAAGCCATGACAGCTCTGGTACTTGCCGACCACCTTATTAGAACACAAATGAATACACAATCATATTTAAAGTAATCATGAGTTAAAAGTTAGCAGCTATTTCTTTATGTAGATTTAATATTTTTTAAATTACCCTTGGATTTGAAGTGTATACCAGAATCCATCATTGGGATATAGTTATCACTATCATAAGTGACTTCATGTATCGAGGAGGAAAAAAATATGCCTGATAAGGTTAAAAGAGATTGAAGAGCAGTAGAATACCCGGGAATAAACCCGATATTTTATTTGTCTTGCATTCCTAATGTCAACTGTAATGAAAAAACCGGAATTCCTACCCGACAGTCCCGGAGTATATTTATTCAAGAACAGGGACGACCATATCATTTATGTGGGCAAGGCATCCTCTGTTAAAAAAAGGGTGTCCCAGTATTTCCAGCGTACTGACCT
>DAOUWY010000385.1 GCA_030666885.1 Methanosarcinales archaeon | reverse complement strand
GCTTCCGGGCCGATATCGTCAATGATACGGATGTATTTTTCATCATCCGGGAACGTCTTGAACTTACACAGGGCAAGTTCGCAATTCAGTTTAGAAGCCACTCTGCTTGCTAACAGTTGAGATGCGGGTCCTCCGATTATTTTCAAATTCAAATCCCTCAAATAATCATTTTGGGCCTGTGCTAACAATTAGAAATCAGTCATGACCCTGTACTGGTCGATCTCAGCTTTTTGCATGTCTTCCAGGAATACCTCGGTAGCCAACCTGACATCCTTAGCCTTAGTAATGGACCTGCCGACCACAATAATATCGGCTCCGGCACCACAGGCATCGCTTACTTTCGCAGAACCCGCTTCCAGCTTGCCTATACCGCCTGCAACAGCAACCAGCAACTTTGGATGAATCTTCTTCATATCAGGAATGCTGCCCCATGCATATGCGCTGTCCTCTGCATCAATGGCCCTGTGCAGTTCAATGATATCGGGCTTCACGCTCAGGTCCTTCAACACCTTGACCGGGTCAGGCACATTGAGCATGTCAATACATGCATAGATGCCAGTCTTCTTTGCTTCCTTGATGGCCTTCTCAATAGTGGAGAGGGGCGCCAGTCCTGATATTACAATGGCATCAGCAGTAGCATCAGCCACCATCCTGGCCTCCAGGTTGCCGGTATCCAGGGTCTTCAGGTCAGCCACAATGAACGCATTGGGCCGCGCTGCGCGTATCTTTGATACCACATCCAGGCCGTAGCGCTTGATAAGGGGCGTGCCGGCTTCGATTATCAGGTGGTCGCTCTGTGGCAACTGCTCCAAGACCTTTTTCACGAAATCCATATCCGGTATGTCAATAGCTACCTGCAGGTACGGCGGGTCCCATAACCTTGTCACATTGAATCCCATTATAGGATGCATGGTCCTGTCCTTCTCCTCCATCACAGTATCAACATCAGGGAAGCCTTCCATAGCCCTTTGCACTGCCAGTTTGGTGGCACCGTAGTTGTACCTGTATATCTTGCTGTAGTCCTCTGCCTGTGGGTGAATGAACACGCTGGCTACAATTACAAGGTCCTCAGCCTGTTCTTTTGGTATGATACCTTCATCCATGGCATCCGCTACTGCCCTTGCAACCGCACTTTGGGCCGGCCCGAATATCTTAGCCGCACCATCCATATTCTGTACCGTAACCTTGGGTACGATAAGGGTTGCAGGCTTTGTCAGTAGGTTTGGCCGTATCACAGAAAGTAAGGGTGTATGCCCTGCTGACAACTGGGTGAACCCGGTGGCAAAAGCCTGTCCGGCCGGACCGTTTTTATCTCCAATGATAATATCAACGTGAGCGAGTTCAGGTTCCTCGCCGATGAGTGCTTCTCCGATTAAAAACAATATTATTACACCTCTGGACGATGTTAATGACAAAAAAGTATTTAAGGATACCGTGAAACCTGCCCGGTAATCCCCATCGTGTTAAGTTAGGCTTACAATGTAGTAAATCTTCCAATCTTTATATCGTTGTTTATGATTACTTGGTAAT
>DAOUWY010000170.1 GCA_030666885.1 Methanosarcinales archaeon | reverse complement strand
GATGGTCATGACGGTCTTGTGATCCTGAGCATGAACACATCCGGCACAGACCTCATACCACCTGTTCTTACTATCACATCCCCAACCAACGGTACAACTGTTTCCACAAGCACCATCACCGTCGCAGGCACAGCCTCTGACACATCTGGCATCGCATTGGTCACGGTGAATGGAGCACTCGCAAATGGAGTTGTGGACTGGAGTACATGGAGTGCAGAGGTTACGTTGACTGAAGGTGCAAATACCATTACTGCGATTGCAACCGACAATATTGGTAATCAAAACACCACGACAATTACGGTCTATCTGGAAAGAACATCAGCAGAATTCCTGTTAATCGGATCGGCAAATGCACCGGTGAATTCAACAGTAACAATCCCGGTAAGTGTTGCAAACGTTACTAACATTTCAGGAATATATCTTGAACTGCTCTACAATTCAAGTGTTGCAATCGTAAGCAGCGTCAATACCAACGAGAGCTTTTCCGGTTCCGGCATTACCCCGAACGTTGACAATGTCAATGGTATCACAAGTATCGTGCTGACCAATCCGGATCTTATATCCACATTAGCAGAAACTCCTGTGATCGATATTACTTTTATTATCAATGGAGGATCTGGTAGTTCTACGTCCCTGGATCTACAGAACGTAGAATTCAGCGATGCTGGGTTTAATCCGTACACACCAGCTGACGTGGTGGATGGTCAGATCACAGTCGGGATAAAAGGCGACTTCAACGGTAACGGCGAGGTCGATATCGGTGATGTTGCAATAGTGGCATTCATGGTAGCCGGGAATGTGCCGGAAGACCTGAATGCTGATTTTAATGGAAACGGGCGCGTGGATATTGGAGATGCGGCTAAGATTGCGGCATATCTGGCTGGAAATGTGAGTGAGTTATGATTGATAATTCCCTTCAACAATCCTTCTTGATATACGTTTACCTGGTTATATTCTTATTTACTAAATCAAATATATCCTCCAGAGTTTGCTGAGTGTGATTCATTGATTTTTTTCTTTTTTTCATTTTCTTTTTCTTAGGCTTTTCATCTTCATTTAAGGTAGAATTAATCAAAGCTCTTATTATTTCGTATGGTATTTCATTATCTTCCCACTCCATTTCATCCGGATCATCTTCTTCTAAATCAAATTCTGTTGAAAACAAATCATGTAAAGCATCAATCATTTCCTGATTTTCAAGAAGCCACAGATAATCCTCCCTCAATGATGTGTTCTTAAGCACACTATAAGCCAGATTGACCTTGGCTGTTTTTTCCAGATACCTGTATTTTTCACGTAGTGTTTTCTCAACCTCCTTTTTCTCACCTGAAAGGGAATCACTTTCCAATCCAAGCACAGAAAGGAAAGTTTCTTCATTTGGGGGAAGATACTGTGACCAATCATGATTATTGTTTATTGTTTCACTGCTCCGGGAAATATTACTAGTAATCCCAGAAGGTTCATCGAGAGCATTAAAGATGATTTTCTCAACCACTTGGTTATCAATTTGTTCCCATTTTCTCCTGTGCATTTCCCTTTCTTCAAGAATTTCCGGTTTTGAGTGAATATTGGTAAAATATATTAAAAAATTATAGTCATCCCGGAACGATTTGTCACTGAGCAGAGAATATATTTTCTGCATAAATTCCGAATCAGAATCTGAATGTTTTTTAAATGCTTCTTCAGGTGAATCCTGAGCTATTCCTGCAACCTCATAAAGGTCGGGCATTCCTTGCATATATAGAACGTAATACCATTTATACTTCTCAAGTATTGGTCCCATTCTATTATATTCCTTTTCAGTATTGATATTGTCATCATGGTTCTTAATTAATTCATTTTTTTCAGGCGGAGGCATGGATTTTGTTATTTGTCCAAATATAGAAAGCAATTTATTATATTCCCTTGTAAGCCCTGGATTGCTAAGGACATCAAAAGCCTCTTCGATTATCTCATTACTATAACTTGAAAATCCAAGTTTTTTTTCATAAGCTTGTTCAATCTGGCTTTTAGCTGCTCCTTTTCCAACACCTAGAATACAGTAATATGTCGGTGTGCCCTCCATAAGGTCTTGGACCCATTCCGGATGCCTCAGTTCAAATCGTTCGAACTTGCTGATAAAGTTGCCAACACGATGCATATCTACAAACGTACTGGATACCTTCCAGTAGGGATCATCCAATATCGATATTTCCTGCTTAGCAATCGAAGAATCTGATTGTATCCGTTTTTTCTTTTTCTTACTCATCTTTTTGCCGAATCTCTATTGAAATGCCTGTTTCCATGTTCGTATCAGATATTTTTTGTTCATCATCCTGCTCAATATCATTACAGAAAATTGTTTCATTCTCTCCCATAATGCCTTTCTTTAACAATTCCTGTTTGAGATCAAATACTGTTTCCCATTGATTAAGATAAAGCACCAATGTATCATCTGTCGATACATTAATAACATTTACCTCTATGCTTTCAACACCAAGCAGTTTTTTCATCCATTTATTTTTTTCCTTTTTCGAGAGCCTGCTTCTGGCCTCCATCTTAACAGTACGCTGGTTACCGGATTCTTTATCTTTTGCTGTTACATGCAAAATGCCGAACTCTTTTCCGACTTCAAAAATTACATCTATTTCATTCTGAAAAACGGGCATAGGTTCTATAGATATCCAGAATTCTCCAAGAAACTCATTTTCTTCAGGAAATTCCCCTTCCCCCTGGTACACCGGGATTTTTACTTTATCTATGAAACCCAATGGATTCGTATAATTACGGGTGCGCTCAATGGGAATCTTTGTGTTCCTCTCCAGTATCCTGGACATCCTTTCATCTGCGGTTACTACACCTAATGAACTTGATATCACATCACTTATTTCGATATTATTCGCAACTCCCGATTTTATTTTTACAAATTCTGTACCTGCGATCGCAGTGCCAAGGGCAACTGCTTCGTACGGATCTCCTTTCATAGGTTCTTTTTCAAAATATTGTATAACAAATTCACGTACTGCAGGTATGAGGGTGGTGCCTCCCACAAGTAATATATCATCTATTTCATTTTTTTCAAGAGATGCATCATTTAATGCCTGTTCAATTGGCTTTTTTGTGCGCTGTATCAGGTCTGATATCATGGAATTAAGTTCTGCCCGTGTTAATTCCATACTGAACGGCGGTTTGTTTTCAGCAACAAAGGGTATGTTAATTACAGTGCTTATTGCTGAAGATAGCGCTATCTTTGCTTCTTCTGAGGCTTCACGGAGGGTTGAGAGAAGTGCCAGGTCCTTGCCCGGATCTATGCCAAACTGTTTGGATAATTTATCAGCCACATACTCCTCAATGCGCGCATCTATATCATCCCCTCCAAGTTTATGCTCCCCCGCACTTGCATCTACATCAAAAAAACCAGATGAAACAGTAAGTATCGTTACATCAAATGTCCCGCCCCCAAAATCATATACCAGTACTCTCCTGTCTCTGTCTTCTCGTATTCCATACGCAAGAGCTGCCGCAGTTGGCTCATTAATCAATCTCAGGACGTTAAAGCCGGCAATCTCTGCCGAATCCTTGATTGACTGCCTCTGTCCGTCCGAATAGTTTGCAGGGACAGATACTACGGCGTCCCTGAATCGTTTCCCGAGCCTCTGTTCGGCATCATCCGCCAGTTTCTTAAATATTTGTGCTGCGATATATTCGGGGGGAAATTTATACCGGCCAACCTTTTTCTTGAAGTCTGTTCCCATTTCTTTTTTAATTGAGTTTATTGTTCGCTCCGGATGCACGATAATGTTGTGCTTGGCAATTTCACCAACTTCTACTTCATTCTCATTTTTGAAATAAACAGTAGACGGCATCATCTTCTTTCCTTCACTGTTTTCTATCATCACCGGTTCGTCAAGTAGCATATATGCCATCTTGGAATTGGTTGTTCCAAAATCAATACCTAAAATATCTCTCTTTAACATCATCAATCTCTCCGTAAGTTTGAATTATGGTTGTTAGTTTCATATGATTCATTTCCCTGACATCGATCAGTGTCAATATTTGCAGTCTTCTGTTGCAATATATTCTGTTCAATTGAAACAATTTTTTCTTCAAGTTCAATTATATTCTCATTCAGTTCACTCAATAGATATTTTGAAGGATTGATCCATCGAAGGAACCGATTCCATAAACCGGGTTTCGTGATCTTCACTTCTGTTGGGCGCTTTGAGACAATTATTTCACAAGGCCGGACCACATTATTTTCACTGCTATATCCCTTCCTGACTGTGCGAATAACTGAGTTCTCAGGATAAGCAATACTATATTCCAATCCAACTGCCATATGCTTATTCGCATCGAATTCATCACCTGCTTTTGGGTCTATTGGAGTAAGAGCTGCTGCAGAAAGTAACTGATTGTAAATTACATCGATATTTTCTTTTATATTTTCTGAATATTTTTTCACCACATCACAGGATGTGTTATCATTCAGTTTATATACGCGATCAAAAGAATCTGCAACTATAAGTAATCGTTTAACAAAATCCTTTTTTATTTCCTGCTTTATTTTCGCTTCATTTTTTCGACTGGACTCAATATAATCTTTAAATTCTTGTTTCAAATTGGAATATTGAGATTCAAAGCTATCAGCTTTTTTCTTAATTTCCTGAATATTATTTTCTTCCATCACTATCAATACAATCTAAATTCTGCATATACCTGATATATTTTTCCTTAATGCTCGGTAGTATCTCCGAACAATATGTCCATTTGAGATAGCTCCCTCCAACCCACATACAAATATTTGAGACGATGTCAGTAATTCTCATTATGGTCTTGTCTTATAATTCCCCAGCTTTTGAGAATTTCATACACAGTCTGTTTTCCAGATTTTCCGTTGGATCTAATATCTTACATCATCCAGCACAAATAAACGCCAGCTTCAGCGACCTTTT
>DAOUWY010000202.1 GCA_030666885.1 Methanosarcinales archaeon | reverse complement strand
GGTGTATATGCCCCTGCCCCGTTTGCCGGAACCGAAGATGGTTCCAGGGCTTCATTTTCAAATGTGTGGCCGTGATCTGTAAGAACCACATTCCCACGGGCACAGGCCATATCAGTTACTATATTACCTCCGACACGCGTGGAGATGCACAGTGGAAATGGCAGTGAATCTTCAGTATGCCACCTGATATCCACGATGGCCTGCCCGGTCAGGGGATCAACGGATAGCGGACCAGGCGTTCGGTTTAGATCATTATCTAACTCAGCTTCAGGAGAAACATGGATCAGCCGCACTGCATGCCTGTGGGCAGGATCGGCATCAGAATCTTCACCTGTGGCAGCTCCTGTTAACTCCTCCAGGATCAGCACATCTCCGGGACGAAGTAACAGCCTGTCGTCCGGATCATCCCTCAACGTTGCACTTGTAGCGCCTTTTGGAAGGCAGCATAATTCATTATCCCATGTATAGAAATATATAGTGTTATGGAGCGAATACAGACTTACATCGTGTAAAAGCTCGAACACCTCAGGGTGGTATGTTGAGATAAGATCGGTAAAACTCTCATCGTCCAATACTGTTTTTTCGTCACACTTTGTTAGCAGCCGTATCCGGCCTCCGGTGGCAGTATCCTCTTTTTTAAGATGCACTACATTCCCCTCAGTCACCTCGAAGCAGATCCATACCCGGGAATTACAGCCGTCATGCATTGGATAGTCAAGCAGGCGGGAATGACGCCTCAGTGACACACGCTTCCGGGCTGTATCCGGATACGCTTCAGTGGCAACTGCATCCTGGTAATAACTAAGGTGATCTCCTGCATACGCCAGCAATTCCACAAGTGCAATTCCCAGATCAGCCTGATTGCGTTCCTTCCAATCAGGCATTATTATGGATAATCGATCCAGCATCAAACCGCGAAAACTTGCATAATCCTTTGCCATATAATCGATAAGTGGTTCTGCACTACGCTTTGGGGTACACTCTGGTAAAACCTCACAGTCAAATTCACCGGGACAATCGATCTTAAAGGAAAACTCAACACAACAAAGTATCGGATCCATATTTTCAGGAGGTTTTGGATCATTTTGTGATTGGACCATACAGAGATGATAATTGGAATAATCACCTCTCACATCAGTTCGGACCAGTAATAAGTGGTCCAATTTATCATTATCATTATCAAGAGCAAGGAAAGCATTCAGTTTTTCTTTTTCATCATCGGTTAACTCTTCAGTGGATAAACTCTCAATTTCAGTACCACGGACAGCCCATTTCACTTCAAATTCGGTGACCCTCACACCACCATAAATCCTGATATTACTTGAGTCCAGATTATCAGGTGCAGGATTGATAAAATAAACCAGTAATGTACACTGGCGTGGGCTCCCTTCGGGCGCTCTATTATCAAGTACTTCCAGGTAATCGATCCCGTTGAGGATGGATTGTTGGCGAATAGCCTGGCGCCTCTTTTCGTTCTTACAATAGTATTGAATCCCCATTTTATACCTCCCTTGAAAACCGGGCCACCTGCTTTTGCTGGTTTCGCAGGACAATGTATTCAACAGTGACCTGCAATGTTGCTGCTTCACTCTCGACCTTGACGTTTAGCACCTGGATCAGGTCGCTGAGATATTGTTGCAGGGCTCCCTGTACCATGAACTGTGTAGCAGTGGCCAGTTCATCGCTGTTGGGTGCGAAAACCAGTTGCATTAATCCGCTGCCAAAAGCCGGTCGGTTCACTCTCTCCCCTGGTGTGGTGAACAGCACCTGTTCTATCAGGTCACGTATATGGTCATCCTGGTCAGTGTCTGCGGTCCTTCCCCGGCCATCTATGTGGAATGGATAATCTATCTGCATCATACACCCCTCACTCTGGTTTGTGTAGTAACTATATTCAGCGGCGTGCCGTTTGGCGTGCAAACAGCCTTACTATCCTGGAGTAATACGGGCTGTCCACCTGCGCTCACCCGTGTCGCTGCAGTTACCCATTGTCCGGTAACGCAGGGACTGGGACCCGAAGAAGTGGTAAAAGGGCAGCTTGAAATATTATATAATGTACTCTGGGTCACAACAGGCTGGCCGCACACCTTGACGCGCAGATTCGTCGCAGCAGGCTGTGACTGCCCGGCATGCGCACACATGACCGTTGCCCCCTGGTGGAGGAGAAAACCCGGCATCAGACCACCTCAAGTGCGCTGCCATTAATGGATACTTTTGGCCCTTCCAGCTTGATACTTGCACCCTGCCCGTTGGTAATCTCGATCCCCTGCGCTGTAATTTCGATCTTCATACCTGTGGTGGTTTCGATGGTAATACCACCAGTCCCCTGCAGATCGTTGATGGTGATAGTACCCACATCGGTCTTGAGAACTTTCATCTCGGCCACGGCAGGCTGTGCGGGTACTTCACCTCTTCCCCAGAAGCAGCCGCTCCATATAGGATGATCAGGATTTCCGCCTTCAAACTCCACCCATACATTGGCCCCGACCGGCGGAATGGCAAAAAAACCAACTCCTGAACCTGCATAGGGTACACAGGGCATGGCCCAGCTCATGCGGCCTTCACCAAGTACGTCAGGAACGCTGACCTGGATGCGGCCAAGCTGCAGCATGGAATCAACATTGTTCTCTACTTTTCCTCGATATTTTCCGAAAAATTCTTTCATGTTCTCACCACCGGTGACAAAGCCCCTGTTCCTTCACGGCTGAGGGTGAAACGTTGCCTGTATTCCCCACTGCTGATAGTATGGGTCACACTCTTGACATAATAAGAACCATCATAGCTGTGTCCTGCACCGCGAAGCCCGACCAGTTTCCTGGCCTGCAGCAGGTCACCGTACTGCAGGGCGTCCAGCTCACCCTGTGCTGTTACGGTATTATCAAAGGATGCATTAATTCTTCCCTGTGCGCACGCCTGGGCCTTCATGTAACTTGCTCCTTCTGTATTTTCCGGCAGTACCTTGCGTATATGCGGGAGACCTGATGCGGGCTGGCTGACCAGGGGAATTCGCGTGCTTGTAACGGTTTGTACAGGCATGCTCTGGTTGGTCTGGCTGTCCATCATACTGCCTGATACCATGACAGGGGACTGGGCATTGTACTGGAAATTGAGTGATGCAACATTGGAATCAGGACCCATGTTGAAGGTAAGTGCCTGCTGGGGCACCCCTTCCCGTACCGGCGGGCCCCCGGAGGCTGTATTTGCAAAAGGTACCGGGCCGGGGACTATATAGAATACATAGCCATGGCATCTGGCCATGGACTGGAGATGGGTAAGATCAGTGCCGCGCTGCACTGGAGTTTTCTCTGTAGGATTTGGAGTCTCAATTGTTGGGGGCGGGATGACGGCAGGTACAAGTCCGTACTGAGCATAGTTCTTTATGATCATGGTAGCGATAATTGGATCGGACTGGCCGATATGCTCAACTGTGCTTTCCTCTCTGTCCATCATTACGCTGACATCTTCACCGGTGATTGTCAGGGTGGATTTTCCGGGCTCATTCCCGGGCTGCACCTGCTGGTTGGTGATAATACCGTCCATGAGCACCCGCGGTATTGCATTGAAGGTGACTATGAGAATGATACGGTTAAAGGGCCGAAGCAGCGGGTTGCTCAGATGCTGGTAGTCCAGGAGGTCCTCAGGTCCGCTGCGCCCCATCTGGAAGGTGATCTGGAAGCCTGAACGAGCCTGATCGCTGTGGGTGACCTCCACGCGCTGCAGTGATTCCATTAGAAACGGCGGGGCTGGCACGGGAACCGAAGGCCCGATGAGCAGTGTCAGGTGAATACCTAGTACATTCATGTTTCCCTCTTCAGAACTGCGGTACCGGTACCCGCACTATGCTCCCCGGTTCAGCCGTGAGTTCAAATGGGTTCATTGTATTGTTGCCATCGCAGATGCGCCAGAACTGCTCGGGGTCACCCAGGGTGCGGGCAGTGATGGTATCCAGGCGCTCACCTTCGGTCACGGTGACCTCGACCAGCAGCGGCATGTCTTTGCCATCTGGAAGGAAACGCCGCCGTTTGTAGGTGATGACGCGGCCGTCCGGAGCTGTGAGTGTGGCATTTTCCAGTGTATAATAACGGCTTGTGGATTCAAACATAAATTACCTCCTTAAAGTGTTAGGTTGACTCCTCCAATTGCGGAAATATTGTTCACGCTTCCCATTGAGGCCATGGTCTCTTTGACTACCTGGTGTGCCAGGAACAGGTGGTAGCCTGGGTGGGTCAGTGACAGGTCGCTGTAGCTGAGCACCCGCAGACTCAGGGAGACCTTAGCGCGGATCGGGTTGAGATTTAGGTCATGGGCTTCTTCTGTGATAGTGAAATCGGTCAGGCCCACGGGCAGCACCCGATTGGGGCCCCAGAT
>DAOUWY010000197.1 GCA_030666885.1 Methanosarcinales archaeon | reverse complement strand
TGATAAAAGTGATGGCTACCAGATTAACAATTATTTTATTGAAGTATCAGATATTACCTTATTTAAAGATGATTTAATGCTAGGAATAACAATTTACCAATTAAAACCTGATGGGTCTTATGAGGAATTAACTACTTCAACAACAACCTATACAGAAGAAGAAGAAGACAAACGAAGAGTAGAATACAAGAGTGGTCATGTTGAAATCACGGTAAATGAAAAGAACCTGACATCTCTATATACGATTGTCGACATTACTACTGCAGGTATAGTGATAGAATACGAAACAGCCGTTGACGGGGGCGTCTCAAACGCCAAATACATAGGTGAACCCTCTTTAACACTTACTAAAGAAGTCGATAAATCCAATGTGGAGATAGGGGATATTATCAGGGTAACAATAAAAGCAAAGAATAATGGAAAT
This sequence comes from Methanosarcinales archaeon, assembly GCA_030666885.1. Lineage (GTDB taxonomy): Archaea > Halobacteriota > Methanosarcinia > Methanosarcinales > Methanocomedenaceae > Methanocomedens_A. Next base: position 3,973 of record DAOUWY010000197.1, on the reverse strand, counting down.
GGTATAGCAAAACGTATTTCTATTGACCCGGGAATCACACCCGGATTTACATTCAAATCCAACATTTATGCTACCTACCCGACAGAACTTGGCATTGGTAGTTCGTTTACCCAGATGTTCATTTATGAGATACAGGCCGCCGACAGCGGCACATTTTCACTTAACCCGGCCATTGCTACATATTCTTCACCTGTGTTCGACGATGAATATTCGTCAACCTCTAACAGTCCATCAGTCACCGTCGCGGCAGAAGCTGTTGAAACATCCGAACTTGACCTAAAAGTGACAGCAGACAAGACAAAAATAAAACGCGGGGAAGAGATTACCTTCACAATTCATGTACAAAACCTGAAAGATGTCCCTGCAACCACCATTCGTATAGACCCCATCATCCCAGGGAACATTACATATGTTTCAGGTTCCGGGGATATCAATATTATCAGTGAAAAGCCTGTTATACAGGAAAGTGTCTATGGGGCCAGATATGAAAAGGACTACACGATCACATTAAAGGCCGATGAGATCGGATCCGGCGAACTGATAGTAAAATTGACATACCATAACGGCACAGGTATAATTAATAAAGAAATAACCTCGGATACGTTCTACATAGAGGAAGGTGAATTTGATTACCTTGCAGAATTTCCTCTTTACATATATATCACGCCAGTCCTTATCGTAGTTGCCATTGCAGGATGGTTATACTGGAGACGAGGCCAGTTCAGGATGTAATAAATCGGGAATAAAGCATAAAGGAGTGTTAAAAATGTTAAATGTTTTAATCATAGGGGTTGGACAATGCGGTAACCGGATACTGGACTCTATCAACAAGGAAGCTTTTGGTGGTGGCAAATTCTCGAAATATTATTCACGCCAGAAATTTCCATCCCGGGTTGAGACAATTGCTATCAACACCGCAATTAACGATTTGAAAGAGATGCGCCATACAAAAGCCAAGGATAGGATACATATCCCAAACTTACACGGTTTAGGTGCCAACCGCATTGTAGGCAAACAATGCTTTAATGAGAATAAAGACTTGATAATGAGAAATATCTCTGAAAGAGGAGATTTCGATGTTGCTTTTGTTGTTTCTTCATCCTCTGGCGGTACCGGTTCCTCGTTCAGCCCTCCGCTGATCAAAGAATTGAAGGGCAGATATGATTTTCCGGTTTATTCCATCATGGTCCTGCCGTTTCGGGAAGAGGGGACTATTTACCTCCAGAATTCTGCTTTTTGTCTAAAGGAAGTGCGTGAAACCGAAACTGACGGCATTATACTGGCAGATAACCAGTTCCTGAAGAATGTCGGAGGCGATATACAGACAGCCTATGACGGTATTAACAGAATGGTAGCCGAAAGGGTACTGTTCCTGCTTGAAGCCCTTGACAGTGAGATGATGATGGTTACAGACCTGGGTGATTTCAAGACCGTCATGGCCGGAGGAGCAGGTTTTGCCACTATCGGATTTGCAAAAGGTGACAACAATACACCCATAAAGACCGTGATCCACGATAGTTTATCCCCAAGTGGTTTGTTGTTCTCATCTAATGTTTATGAAGAAGGAAGCAGGGCAATGATTATTCTTCGCGGGGACCGGAAGTATCTTAACATTGATGACATCTCAGGTGAGATCGACAAGCTCTCATCGCATATTGGACATGTGTTCAAGGGTGTGATCATCCGCAATGGAGAGACTCCAAATGTGCTTTCTGTGCTGACATTGGAAACCACTTCAGAACTTGAGGAATTGTATACTCTTGCTGTGGAAGCTATTCACATGGAAAAAGAAAAACGGGGTCGAATGGCCATAAGGAAGGAAGCTAATACGATCTTCTCAAAGATAGACGGATTGGAACCGGAATATTGAAATTATTATCCAGACTGATAAATTAATTAACTAATTAATTCGTTTATTTATTCATTTCGTTTATTTTTGTGGATATGTTTCAATATCACTTATATATATCCAACTGTCATTATTTATTCCACCATTTTGTAAAATCGTGTAATAATATTTACTCAAGTTGCTCCGGCCGAAGTGGGGATCTACTTGAAAACATTTATCAAATTAGAAGACCATATAAGAAATAAGAGGTTATAATAAATGGGTAAACGAACTCGTATTATCAATGATCCTTCGGATCTTGTTCCACTCTTACGTACTTTCGGGTCGGATGCCCATAAGAAAGTTTTTGACATACTCCTTGCAGATTGGTTTACAACGAAAGAACTTGAAGAACAGCTTTCGATAGAAGTAGATGAAAGTCTTAATATTTTGAAAAAATGCGGACTTGTTGAGAGTAAGTGGCGTATGCCTGAACCAGGGAACAAACCTGAAAAAGAATTCCACACATCCTATTCAAAGATACAGGTTAATTTCCAGTGTTCCATTGAAGATTTGTCTGACCTGCTTATGATCACTTTCAGTCGCGATGACGAACTCAGGGATATGATAGAACATATTGAAACTGAGGTGGTAAACGGCAATCAGTCTATGGCCGGGCTGTCAAGGGCTATAGGCGCAAGCCCACTATATCTAAGAGGTGTGGCACGGCGTTCAGACAAACTTATTGTTAAAGGCCAGAGGATTGAATTTGTCGGTGCTACTGGATGATAGACCTGCTTCACAGTAAAAAGGAGAGTACAAAATTCCAGATACTTGTTGAAATAACAGCCCATCAGCCAAATGTACGCCAGAGGGATATTGCCGAAAAAGTCGGAATAACTCCCCAGGCAGTTTCTGAATATATTAAAGAACTAACAGATGGCGGGCTGATTTTTTCTGATGGCCGGGTACGTTATAAAGTCACAAAAAAAGGAATAGAATGGGTAATTGAGCGCACGGCGCAACTGAGGCGGTATGCCAACTATGTGATGGAAGATATCATCAGTCATGTTTCGGTATGGACTGCCATTGCAGATGGGGATTACAAGGCCGGCCAGAAAGTATTTCTTGTGATGCGCAACGGTCTCTTATATGCCAATACATTAGAGCAGCATAGAGCTACCGGGATTCTTATATCAGATGCCGCTACCAGTGAGGATGTAGGTGTTACCGACCTGCACGGATTGATAGAACTTGAAGATGTGAATATCAAGATATGCAAGGTTCCCAGAGTAGAACGCGGTGGTTCAAGGCAGGTAGATATGGACATGCTGGAGGAACTGACAAAGGATAACAATTACATATGTGCCCTTGGAGTGGAATCCCTTATCGCATTACGTAAGGTGGGAAGGGAACCGGCTGTTATGTTCGGAGCTAAGGAATCGGTAGTAGAAGCTGCATTCCATGGAATATCCTCAATTGTAGTGTCTGTGGATGAAGAGGTCCCCCTACTGTTAAACCGGCTCGAATCCGAAGGTTTGGCATATGAATTGTATGACCTGAAAAAATAGCTGTTTTTAATACAATGTCGCTTGTCATACTTATCAGGCCCCTGAGATCAGCCATTGAACTGCTGATCCTGAAAAACGGCATCAATACAGCCTCATTTACAGGCAATCTGGTATTAAGGCAAACCCATAAAGGCCCCAGGCCGTTCAAGTTCAGGGTTATAGACGATAAAACCGAAGACCTGAGACCCCCTTCTGAAGCCGTGGAATTGCTCAGGATGGCTGACCTTATACTGGTGGCGCAACATGGAGATGCTGCTGCTAAAAAGGAAATTATTGAAATGCTGGATGGTTACCAGCTCGGGTATGAACAAGCGCAGGTTTGCCGCCTGTGCATTTCACAGGGAAGATATACACCAGTGGATAAGGGGTCAGTGCGGTTCAGGGGCGAGTTGATATGTGAAAACTGCGCCTTATCTGAACTTCACAGGGAAATACATTCATGCAGTAAAAGGATGGCTGAGGAAGGTATAGAAAGATTGTTTGCACAATTACTCTTAACCCATGATCTGGACCGTATGCTGGTCTTACTTGACCCTAAGAAAATGGACCGTGAACTGACATTATTTGATCGTGT
>DAOUWY010000092.1 GCA_030666885.1 Methanosarcinales archaeon | reverse complement strand
CCCCCATGATCCGGCATGCTGGCCGGGCGGCGGCGATATACACATACCGCACGCCACGGTCGCCGTACTCGACTGCGGTTCGCCCGGAAATCCCCGCCGCCGCCCACGAAATTGTGGCACCCATCCAACGCCCGCCAGCGTTTGTGTCGCATCCAGTGCCGCAGAAGATGCGAAAGCATAAGGCTTGAATAGAGGGTATATTTATGATAACAGCATACGATTTATCAGGAAAAGCACTGATGGCTCACCGAAGACGTATTAAAAGGAGAAAATGAGATCGAATAAACTCCCAACAGGATGGAATGAAGAGCAGGTGCAGCGTGTTTTAGTGCATTATGAGAACCAAACTGACGAAGAAGCCATTGCCGAAGACGAAGCTGCTAATGAAGATTCCCGAGATACGCTTGAGTCTTTAAAATTTTTTCTGGTCTTTTAAATTATAACAAACCGCAGATAAACACAAATGAACGCAGATTTCGCATGTAGTATCCGTGTTCATCCATGTTCATCCGAGGTTAACAGAACTGATTAATAAGTGTAACCAGAAAATAATAAAAAGTCTCAAAATTTTCATCTATTCTATAAAGCATTAGCTGAAGCAAGTTCTGAGCGATGAAATTTGGGAGTGATATTTTCGAAACTTTATTCTATGCAGATAGCGTATTTCCAAGCACTACCAATAGGTAGAACATCGTCTTATAACAAACTTTTCACTGCTCATAAGCAGAATATCTCGCCGTCAAACAACAAATTATCGGTTATCAACGTGACCGCGTTGAATTACCGGAGGGTTTATTGAAATAAGCAATTTCAATTCGGAAATTGTAAAATGGAGACCATTCCTGTTTGGTTTCAGCTTGTCCGAGTTAGGGTTACTAATGGTTTATCTGATGAGGCGCAGGGTTTAGGGTAATAGAGTATAAAGAAGTGGAGTGTAGAGGATAGGAAAATAAAAGAAAGGAAAGAAGTAGAGTAGAGTAGAGTAAAAGAACATTCCAGGGAGGGGATTCAAGCTCTCAACACCTTCATTTTTCCATATTACCTGTTGTACCTGTGAGCGTGTATGTAAACCATATCCCTGGGTATCTCGTGTTTGTGCCGGTCCAGGTAATCTGATATTTGTTCCATATCCCTGGGATAATACCGTGCGATACTCTTCCCGTACTCCACACCTTCCTTTGTCAGCACATATTCATATCTCTGGGACCAGTGACCATTCATATCATAATAACGCAGGTCCTCATCCACCAAGCCCATGGCTGTCAATTTCTGGATATCCTCGAACAAGCTGTCCGAATAGGGAAAACCGTACCTGTCATGGAACCGGTAATCCAGCAGGTTACGCAGTCGTTCCTGCTGTCCCAGGTGCCTGACCAACTCGTACAGGCAGGTGATATTCCTGATGCGCGGGATCAACAATCGCGTACCATCTTCCTTCGAGAACATGTTATGCAGGCAGTAGAACAGCAGCATAACGCCTTCGATGTTCAGGTATTTCTCGTTCCTTATAAAACGTAAGAGGTCAGGGGACAGCTCCTCGATCGTGGCCAGTATGTCATCGGATATGACCTCCAGTTCCCCTGGTTTAATTCCTGAGAACACACACAGGGAAATCTGGCGGGATATTGACCTTACAAGACCATTGGCAAGGGCAGATTCGTCGTATAGGAAGTGTTCCTCTCCCCCCCTCAGGATACGGGTGCCCTTAGGTACACCTTTTGCTACGGACAGGTCGATCAGCACAGGTATGCCATAATGCCGGGACAAGCGCTTGCCCAATTCCCGTTCGAACATCTTCTTGGCAGCACCATAGCGCGCAATAGTGGACAGTGCCATCCTTATACTGGGTTTTAGTGTTTTCTGGTTGAACCGGATGGCTGTATTACATATCCTTCCTTCCCTGATGCGCTGGAGCATATCCCCTGCAGAAGGGGGACCTTGCTGCCTGATGAAATCCAGCAGGTCACCGTCATTGAAGATAGTGAAGAACTCAGAGACACTCAGTACAATGGCAGTGCGATCCTCCATCGCATCAAGGGTATCTTCCAGGGCCCTGAGCAACATTGCACGAACGCTCTGGGTTACAGGATTGTGGATGATGGCAGAATAGTGGTGTGAGCGGGCAATAAGCATTGATTCTGCTGCCGCAATGGCCATATCTTCCTCATAACTGTCAGTACCGCCCAGCACAATGCGGTTCTGGTCCAGGCTCAGGCTGCCTACGATCTGTTCCACATCGATTAGTCCCAGGGACACACCTGTGTGGTATGAATCACGCATGAGAAAATCGATCCTGTCGGCATCGATATCACCAGACACTATCTGGGATAGGTAAGGTTTCCCTGAATTCTCAACATCCCCTGTAGCCATAGCAGAGACCTCTTTGAAGAAAACGTTGGCATCGACCCCGAATTGGGATATCACCTCACTGGCTATGCTGTCATACATTGGGAAATTATTTGTAATAATGTGGGCCGTGAACGTCTCGTGGCTGGAAAATCGTATCCCGTTTATCACAGGCATATAATCCGGGTTCCTTGCCAGTACTGCCTCTACAGAATGGGAGAACGCGGAATGCCCTACATCGTGCAGCAATGCAGCTATCCTTACCTTCTGCACTTCAGTTTCATCCAGTCCCAGGGTCCGTGCGATAAGGTTTGCCACATACATAGCACCTATGCTGTGCTCATACCTGGTGTGGTTGGCGCCGGGAAATGCAATATCTGCAAGCCCCAACTGCTGGATACGCCGCAGACGCTGCACCTCACGGGTCCCGATAAGAAGTGACTCCAGGTGGCTTATGGGAATATGCCCGTGCAGGGGATCATGGATATTTCCGGCAGGTTGCATGAATAGTTATTTATACAGATGATACTTAAAAATTTAGATATGGCTGTAGTGAATAACTTTTTATATGATTCACTCGCTTAAGTGAATTTGTACCCCTTCATTATATTTTCTATCAAAACACGTTGCGGACTCGTGGGGTAGCCAGGACATCCTAGCGGGCTTCGGAACCGTACCGCCAAAACCGGTGGCCGGTGTAGATACCCGCGGACCCGTGTTCGAATCGCGGCGAGTCCGCTATTATTATTACTATATTATTTTTATTAGATTAATTTTTTATGATGAAGCTGATAAGATCAGGACTTAGTCGGGTCTCCTCAGTCATTTTTTTGTGTATGTCATTTTCAGGAACTCCTTCTGTCTTCAACTTGCTGATCCTGTCCATGATACTCGCCTTGATCTCATAGTATTCGTTAATATCCTTGCGGTGTCCCCATACATCGCCTTCCATAAGCTGGATTTGTTTCATTTCCAGAAACATTCCAATAGATTTGGAAACAGTCTTTTTGTAGGAACTTGGAATGTGAAGTGCCTTTAGCCCTGGACATGTATTGACCAGGGCAAAAATATCCTTGCTGGAAGGCCTGAAAGCCAGGTGTACTATCTGTTCATCCAGATCCAATGTGCTGATTTCGTCCTTTGAACTTACAACTCGAATTTTCAATAATATCGACTCCATTTTATTTATGTATAGGAAAATATGTACTTTTCCTGAAATTCTCTTAGAGACTATATGGTCTCCTTCAATATAAATCTATTTCGTATGCCCGAAATAAAATTGTGTATGTATCCTGACATTGAATGCGAAATAGTTATGAGTAAAGCACCCCATTCTCGGAATTATGAAACAAGTTGATAAATCCTTAAGAAAAACCGTAGCCACAATACAAAAATGTACTCATGGCGGCCGGTTTGCTGAAAATATCAGACCGAACATGATTGAATTACTGGATTTCAGTGCCAACTTCAATCCTTTAGGTCCACCTGATATAGAGGCAATCAAAAAAATTGCAATACATGCTATTAACGATATTGAGTGGTATCCTGACAACCGTTATCCGGATTTTAAAAGGGCAGCTGCCGTATTTGCAGGTGTGGACCCCGAAAACATCGTTCCTGCCAACGGCTCCGCTGAACTGGTAAGACTAATAGCCGAGACCATACTGGATGTGGGTGATATTGTAATACTGCCCCAACCCACCTTTGATGAATATGAACTAAACATCAAACTTATGGGTGCTGTACCTGAACACATCGAGTACAGGAACGTGTACCGTAATGTCGGGTCAATTACAGATGATATGCTTAGCGAGTCAAAGGCTGTGTTCATCTGCAATCCGAACAACCCGACCGGCACACTTTTACCCGGCCCTGAGCTGGAAAAACTGGCCCTGAAGTGCAAGGAAAATGAGACCTTCCTGATAATCGATGAAGCATTCATCGAACTCGCTAACCCCGGGCACAGCATGGCTGCTAAAGTCAACGAGAATCCCTTTATTATAATTATGCGTTCCCTAACCAAGGTATTTGCCATTCCCGGGGTCAGGATCGGGTATGGGATCGCACATCCTGATCTGGCGGGCCGGATGGAAAATGTAAGGATACCCTGGAATTTGGGTACAATACCTACAGCCCTGGGTATCTGGTTGCTGGAAAAACATGCTGCTGACCCTTCGTACCTTGAACGTTCAAGAGAGTTGATCCGTACTGAGCGGGACTGGTTGATGAAACATCTATCCCTTATAAGGGGTTTTGACCCAGTGCCCGGCGATACCAACTTCATCATGGTAAAGATACGGGATTTCAGCATGGATTCCAGGGAGATCGACCTGCGCATGCGCAGTCTTGGAATCCTTTTACGGGACTGTGGATCATTCAGGCGAACTGGCAGGGACTATATCAGGGTGGCGGTCAGGACCAGAGAAGATAACCAGAAACTGATAGATGCACTTGCCGAATCGGTCACCCAATGGGGCAGGGAACAGGCAGAGATGAAGATCGATGAGGCTCTTCACCAGGGTAAGATCGCCAGCAGGACCAACTGTGAATACTACCCGTGCCATTTTGAGGGCCAGGACTGTACATTTTGTTTTTGTCCTTTCTACCCCTGTAATGATGAAAGGACCGGAGGTCATATGGTCGAACGGTCAACGGGCGGGCAGGTATGGAGCTGTGAAGGGTGCGACCTGGTACACCGCCCTGAGGTTGCCAACCTCATACTCGAAGCATTGATGGCCTGTGAGGGGAAGCCTGAAGACCTTAGAGATATCTGGAAAAAAGTCATGGAACCTATGTTATGAATATGCCGGATGCTGTTTTTACCAACAGTATTGCGGTACTGGTGCTGGCTATTGCCATGGATATCCTGTTCGGTGAACCGCCGGGCATTTTTCATCCTGTGGTCTGGATGGGGAAAGGTATCAAATACCTCCGGGGTTTTGCTTCTAAGTTCACGGGTAAAAGGTTTTTCGGGATATTTATGGTTGCGGCTATGACAGGTACATCCTTTCTGGCCGGCATGCTGGTTGTTGGCGCACAATTCATTCTACCCGAAGCTATTGCATTGCTGGTAATGGCTTATTTCCTGAAATCCACTTTCTCGTTCCGGATGCTGCTGACATCCGGAACCCGGATCATGACCGGACTGGTATCGGGACATCCGGATGCGGCACGGGATGACCTGAAGGCACTGGTGAGCAGGGACACGGCTGCTATGGATGAACTACACATGGCATCGGCAGTGATCGAGTCGGTGTCTGAGAATTTTGTTGATACGATCCTGTCGCCGCTGTTTTTTTATCTCATCCTGGGCCTGCCTGGGGCTCTTGCGTATAAGGCTGTGAACACCCTGGATTCTATGGTGGGATACAGGAACAGGGAATTTATTGATCTGGGATGGGCATCTGCCCGTCTTGACGATGTCCTTAACTGGATACCTGCCCGGTTGTCCTTGATTTTCATTGTTGCAGGGGCTGTGTTTACGGGAAGCCCGGTAAATGCCATCAGGACTTGCCTGGAAGACAGGGGACAAACTTCTTCACCTAACTCTGGCTGGCCCATGGCCTTGGCTGCGGGGGCACTGGGAGTACGGCTGGAAAAACAGGGGCATTATGTGCTCGGTGGAAATTTCAGCCTGCCTTTGGCCACAGATATTGCACGGGCTAATAAGCTGGTGGGCATGGCTTCGGTACTGGTGTTTATGTTCACTGCGGTCGTGTTGGTTGTGTTAAATTTATAGTCTCATGCTAAAGTTATGAAAATCCGAACTGCAGATGAACCCAAATGAACCGCCATGTGTCATTGGTTAAGAGTAATATTGTAATAGAACACGGATTGAACGGATGACACGGATGTGCACGGATAATAAGTAAATCCGTGAAAATCTGTCAAATCCGTGTTATTCGTATTCGATTTAAATTAAATTGGAGAATCGTATAAAATCATTGGTCTTTTGGAAAATAATACATACCGACTCTGTCAAACTCCTTAACTGATGACCAATGGATGAACCGCAGATGGAACCAGATACATGCTGATTGGCGGCTGACAGTCACTATTTCATTGCAAGGGGTCCAAAGATCGTATAGAAATTGTAACTTTAACTTTAACTTTGCGTGTTTTATGGTCTGGTTGTTATTTATTTATATAATTTATCAATAATACCACCCACCGGCAGCAATCACCAACACCCGAGGCCACCGCCCGCACATACTACTTCCAGACCAACCCTCTGTGCATGAGCAACCACACCCGGTCCACATCGCCAGTGATCGGCGGGCGGTAGAGGGGAGGAATTATTCCAATATTGACGATAGATATGTTGATAAAAATGGCAGGAACATTTAAATACACGATTAAATACACATAAACATATGGCTCATAAAACATTAACTATCTCAGAAGAAGCTTACAAAAGCCTTGTACAGCTAAAAAAAGAGGGAGAAAGCTTTACAGTCCTCATTAATCGTATAACAGGAATAGTCAAAAAAAAGCCATTAAAAGAATTTTCTGGAAGATTGAAAGATGGTGAATTTGAAAAGGCGGCCATTGAAATAAGGTCAATTGGAACTGATATTTCCCGTTTAGAGCGTGTGAAATTATGACCATTCTGGATACTGATTATCTGGTTGCACTTCTCAGGGGTGATGCAGATGCAGCCGCTCTTGCCGATAAGATAAAAAACCCAAAAACTACTATCATCAACGCTTTCGAACTATATTACGGGGCAGACCGTTCTGTAAAATCCGAAAAATCCCACACGGAAGTAAATTATTTACTAGGGTCTATGGACGTCCTTGGATTTGAAATGCCTGCCGTACTTACATCTGCTAAAATCCAGGCTGAACTAATGAATACCGGCAATCCTGTAAATATCCTTGATGTTCTGATTGCAGGTATTGTGATGGTAAATAACGAAGACTTTCTAACAAGAAATGTCAAGCATTTCAACAGGATCAATGGCTTGAACTGGAAAGAATGGTAACACCTGTTAT
>DAOUWY010000152.1 GCA_030666885.1 Methanosarcinales archaeon | reverse complement strand
AGGCTCGTTGGTGGCAGGATTCAGTGGCGGTTCAAGGGGAGTCGAAAGGTCGGGCAGTATGTTGTACCATTGCTTTGGAAGCTCATTTTCGTCAAGTATGATTTTTGTTCTTTCCATGTTAAATCACAGCCATTTTTAATAATAGATTTGTATATTTTGGCACTGTTTTAAAATACAGTTATTTTGGTACTTATTGCATACTCATATTACCTGGATTTATGCCAGTACAAATCGAAACTGGTGCAAATTACTGTTTATTAATGCTTAATAATAACTGTAAAATGATATTGTACCAAATATATTATAATAATATCATATTAATACTAGTATATTAACCTAACTTTCTATGATTTTGTATACTTCTCTATATGAAGTGAAACTTTAGGAATGTACGGGTAGATAACCCATGATCATTTTGATGGGAGCACTTTATTCCATCCGGAACAAGAAAATGTATAAAAATTTAAAAGCAAGGGTATCCGAAAGTACTATTTTTCCACCAGCACACATTCACCACATCTGTTCTTCCCACAATACTGTTTACCATATTCCACTATAAGGGCATGGTATTCTTTGAACATCTCTGTATCATGTTCCAGTTCCGACTCAAACATCTCCTGGAGCGAACGGTAGCTGCCGGTTAACCCCAGGCATCCCAGTATCCTGCGGGTATAGGCATCGATCACGAACTTGGGCTTGTTTGCGGCATAAAGTATAATGCTATCAGCGGTCTCCTCCCCCACACCATCCAGTTCCAGCAGGTCCTTTCGTAAGTCTTCCACAGGCCTGTCGTACAAAGCATCACCATGCAATGAAAAATATTTGGCCAGGTTCTTGAGCCGCCTGGCCTTCTGGTGGTAGAAGCCTGTACACCTGATCAGTTCCTCAAGTTCCGGGATATCCGCACCGGCAAGCCGATTCGAGTCCAGCAGTGAATGCGCTTTCAGGTTCAAGATAGCCTGCTCCACATTACTCCACCGGGTCTGCTGGGTCAATAGTGCTCCAACTACTACTTCAAAGGGTGTATCGGCAGGCCACCAGTGCTGGTGCCCCAGTACAGATAGTAGATTTTCATATACCAGACGCATTCTGTATCTATTGTATCCGATTCCAGTTAATAGTAACTGGTCTGGTGATAGATGAATCTGTGTCCACTTTCCAGATAGAAAAAATGAAAAAAATTAATATTTACAGACTTCAAAGACTGTGAATTATATCCACAACCCCTATTGCAGCGATTGCATTACCCTTTTCGTCTTTAATAGTGGTCACCCTTATAGGAGTACCTGAGTAGTCTCCACTTTTCGGGATCGTTGTAATTGTTGTATTTTTCTTAAGAGCCTCTTCAAGTACAGGTCCGGAATAATCATCATCCAGCACCCTGCCTGTTTCGATCCGTACGCCGCGTTTATTCAGCGTGCGCATAGTAACCGGAAGTCCAATAACTGCTTCATGGATTGCCATTGCTATTGGTGCGATCTCTCTACTGGTTGAATCAGCACTTATTACTATTTCAGGATATGCCATTGTCTTTAACTCCATATCTAATAATTTCTAATACCTGAATTTCAGACCTTGAGTAACATTTACAATTCCAATCACTGCAACCGCATTGCCACCTTCATCATTAACAGTAGATACTACTACCGGAATGCCTTTATAGGCACCTGATTTCGGTGTGGTTTTAATTGTTGAGTTTGTCTCAAGAGCCATCTCAAGTATAGGGCCTGAATAATTATTATCCACTATTTTTCCCATTTCAATTCTTACACCTTGTTTGTTTAACGTTCGCATAGTAACAGGAAGTCCTGCTACCATTTCATGTATAGCCATTGCTATTGGTGTGATTTCTTCACTGGTGGAATCGGCTGAAACCTTTATAACAGGAAGTTCCATTTTGTTCACTCCGGATATTTTTTGATTAATTAATTACTCCATCTATAAAATATTAACGTATTGTATATATAAAGCATTATCTATTATCATTTGGTAAGTTTTCCAGTTAAAATAAAAATGCACTCGTTATTCATATTCATTCATTCCATTCCATTCTCCATCCCCATTTCTTTTCTCTGTTTTCCTCATCCCCTCTTTAACACATCTGACAACAGTTCCTGTGATCTTCTCACCAAACTCCGTATACGATCCTGCATATTCAATATACGGTGAGGAATGTTCCCGGTATGCAATTATCACCGCATCAGTGGTCGTTCCTAAAAAATCGTATCCCATTTCCATCAGCGCAAGCCCTTTAGCCTCAGTGGCTGTGATGATCGCCCCTGCCATTGCACCTTCGGACATGATCCCGTTAACAACAAGAATTATATTGATAGTCCCTGCCCCATTTAGATTTTCATTCCCATTCCCACTCCCATTTCCAGTTATATTTGCCCTTACCCTGAAGCCTGAAGGATGAGTGACACCGGCAGTAACAAAAGTTGTCAGGTAGTTATCTGTCCTTACACACAGATCGTCCATCTTCACTGCTGTTAAGAGCCCGAAATACGGTATCCGGATCTGAAGTGAATCAGCCAGTCGTTCCATGTATTGTGCAGGTCTGGAGTGGTCAAAGTCCGGTTGTACCTGATGGTTGAACAGACAATCCACATGCCTGCGACCGCCGTTAATGCCCGAACTTATAGCTTCGAAACCGCCTTCGATGATCAACGTGGAATCTTTAATGTAATGTATCATGCAGTGGCTCCAGTACAGGTATTACATATAACGAGTTTGTAATTTCATTTGGTATTACTTCTACAGTAATATTAAATGCACGTTCAATATTAGACGGGGTCAGCACCTGTCCGGGGGTGCCGGCAGAGATCAGTTTCCCGTCCTGGAGAAGACATATCTTATCGCAATAATAAGCAGCAAGGTTCAGGTCATGGATAACTGCTACCACAACCATACCCTTCCGAGAGGCATGCTTTACAAGATTAAAGATGTCGATCTGGTTCGTTATATCAAGATGTGAAGTTGGTTCATCCAGAAGCAGGATCTTCGGATTCTGTGCAAACGCCCTTGCAATGATCACCCGCTGCAGTTCCCCGCCGCTTAATTGCGTGATCAAACGGTCTTTCAAAAAAAGTGTGTTTGTTTTTTCCATTGCATCCGTCACTATATTGATATCCTCAACAGTTTCAGATCCTTTGATATATGGAGTCCGCCCCATTAATACGATATCTTCCACAGTGAACTCGAAATTTATTGAGATTACCTGGGAGACGACTGCCACTTTTTTTGCGATCTGCGTGCTTTGCATCTCATTAACATCCATCCCATCGATAAGAACTGTCCCTGAGATGGGTTCTAAAACCTTTGTTATGGTCTTTAACAGCGTTGTTTTTCCTGAACCGTTTGGTCCTATGATCCCAACAACTTCTCCTTCACTTGCTTTAAGTGATATCTGGTCCAGGACATGCCTGTGTCCGTAACCGGCGCTCAGGTCTCGAATCTCAAGCATAGAGGCTTTGCCTCCTCTTTCGTAACAGGTATATGAAAAACGGTGCACCGAACATGGCGGTCACGATACCCACAGGTAGTTCGACCGAGTCTATGATGGTCCTGGAAAAAGTATCGCAGAGTACCAGGAAGACTGCACCCATCAGGGTCGAAGCTGGAAAAAGTATCCTGTGGTCCGGACCGACTATTATGCGCATGATATGAGGAATGATAAGCCCCACAAACCCGATTATCCCGCTAACAGATACGGCAGCAGCCGTGACCAGTGCGGATAATACCAGCACGTAGCGTTTCACCTGTTCAATGTTAATACCCAGGTACTGCGCCTGCTCTTCACCAAGCAGCATTACATTCAGGCTCCAGGCAAAACGATACAGTATAAGAACACCAAAAATTATCATGACAGATGTGATCTTTACCTTATCCCAGCTTGCTGTCCACAGTCCGCCCATCAGCCAGAAAATTATCTGGTGAGGTGAATGGGAAATGAATATGATCAGTGAAGTGAGCGCAGCGAGCAGCGAACCAACTGCTATACCGGACAGTAAGAGTGTATCGACTGGCACTTTTCCCCCGATCTTTGATATGTTGTATACCACAAATATTGTGATAACAGCCCCTACAAATGAGAGGAGCTGGACCGGCAGCAGCAGCACGAAGGCAATGGATGCCCCCAGTGCCGCACCTGACGACATCCCGATAATATACGGGTCTGCCATCGGGTTTTTCAACAATCCCTGCATTGCACAGCCGGCTGTGCTTAAGGCTGCACCCACCAGGGCTGCGAGGAGTACCCTGGGAAGGCGGATATCGCTGATAATAACCTCCTGGCTGTCAGTCCAGGTCTTCTCAACTGGATAATACCCGTTCGCCTGGACATTTGCGGCGACAGACGGGAATATCTTACCGGTTATTTCTAATATACTCTCAAATATTTCAGTTACCAGGATCTTTGCTGTGACATCCGGAGAGATACTGGTAGAGCCTATGGCTGTATTGCTGATCACTGCTGCTACCAGGAGTAATGCCAGTATAAGTATAACCGACTTGCCGGGCTTAGCTATGGCAGTTATCTCTTATCTCTCCCGTTTTGAATAAACCATCAATATCATGCCAAGTGCAAGTATCATACCAAAGCCAGGTGTCGAAGATGCATCGGATGTGTCATTCGAATTATCAGCAGATGCTCCAGATGGGGTTTCAATAACTTGTGTGGGTGATACGTCCTCCCCTGGCTGGATATCAGGTGCGATAAACCCATGCAGTTCAGCTAATCCATGGACGATCCTCGGACCTGCCAGCTCGATCGTGTTCGGATCGTCTACCGGATATACTTTATTATTTTTCACTGCATCCGTTTGGGCCAGTACCTGGTTACCTGTTATGGCTTCCATTATGGTATATGACCCTCCTCCCATACCTGAACAGATTATGATCTGCGGATTTTTGTCAACAACGTCTTCAATACTTATGACCGGCCAGCCTTCTGCCTCGATGATATTTTTGCCGCCAGCCATTCGTACCAGATCATCAGGGAAGGAACCTGCACCTGCTGCATACATGGGCTCATGCCAGACGATATAAAGCACGCTGGGCTTTCTGCTGTTTGGGATATCTTCGGTCATGTCTGTTATATCCCTGATCTGCTGCGTCATATCCGCAGTGAGCGAATCAGCAGCAGCATCGTTTCCTGTGATGTTCCCAACAAGCCGGATGTTCTCAAGAATGTCATCCATTGTTTTTGGGTTTAATGAGACCACTTTGAGGTCAAGGTTTTTCAATGCATTGATTGTATCCTCGCTATTGCCGTGTTCGGCAAGGACAAGGTCAGGAGAAAGGTTTATGACTGCTT
>DAOUWY010000357.1 GCA_030666885.1 Methanosarcinales archaeon | reverse complement strand
CCGAACCTTCGTTTCAGGAATTCACTAAATGCGTTGTCTGATTCAATCCCTACCTCATGGTACGTTTCAAAAATGCTTCGGAAAGCTTCATCAGGGTCCATGTCAAGCCCCTGGTCGATCATGGCCCTGATAGCCATGTTCACTGCCATATGCTTCATTTCAGAAAAGTCCAGTAATGTATTATCCAGGTCGAACAGGACAGCCTTGATTGACATACTGGATTAGTGTATTTCAGGAAACATAAATAAATATTGATTTAAGAACAAAATCCTCCCTTCGGTTGGATTTTCCTGAGTACATCAAGTTATACCTGATATACTAGAACAAATGCTATTACAGATGAATCTATTAATAATAATAATATTAATTAGCAAGGATTTGGAAATATGAGGATCGCATGGGGAATTACAGGTGCAGGACATTACCTGTCAGAGAGTTATGAAGTATTCAGTGAACTTAAACAACGACATCCCGACCTGAAAGTATCGATTTTCATATCAGGGGCGGGAGAAGAGGTCCTGAAAATGTACGGCCTGTTGGGATCACTGGATAGTATAGCCCCGGGTGGGTATATGGAAGAGATTTTCCTTGAAAGAGACCAGGGTAAAAGTTATCCTAAGGTCGGAAGGTTCCTTATGGATAAATATGACCATCTCATAATATCGCCTGCCACATCCAATACTGTTGCAAAAATAACCCATGGCATTGCAGACACCCTTGTCACCAACGCAGTGACCCAGGCAGTAAAAGGCAGTGTTCCGGTACACATAGTACCTGTGGATATTGCAGGAGTGGTACGCTCGGAACTGCCCTATAATATTGACCGGGACCTATGCCAGAATTGTGAGGATTGTCCTCCCAAAAACGAATGTCCAAAACAGGCCTTTACCGATGAGCCCCAGATAGACCTGTTATTGTGTGACGGTTGCGGTAATTGTGTTGATTTATGCCCGTACAAAGCAATAAAGGGCGGGGAAGTGGAACTTAGAATCCGGGATATTGACAGCAGGAACGTCCGGATTCTCAGGGGATTGGATGAGATAACAGTACTTGATGAACCATCTGCCATATTAGAATTAATTTTGTGAAAAACTGGTTCTTTTTTAAATCCGATATGATAAATACCATACAAACTGTTTAAGAGCAGAATCAGGAAATAACGATGCTACTTGATATACTGTTATTTATCATTGCTTTTCCCATAATTGTATATTCCAGTGATTTCTTTACAGATAATGCTGTCAAACTGGCCAGGTCTTTCGGGGTTTCACAATTTCTTATAGGTATAACCATAGTAGGGATTGGGACATCCCTGCCAGAGATTGTTGTGACCGACTATGCATCCTTTTCAGGTGTATCAGGCATTGTGATTGGCAATGTTGTAGGTTCTAATATCACAAATATTGCGCTTGTGCTTGGTTTATCTTTTTTAATCAGGAATACTGTCATTTCTGATGACCATATGTTCAAGGAAAGTATAATTCACTTACTTGTGATCGGTTTTGGTATACTTCTCATTCTAACCAATAACAGCATAAGCAGGCTTGAAGGTGTGATACTGACAGGGGTATATATCTTATACATATTATATTCTATAAAATCCAATAAAAAAACAGATGAATCGAAGAACAACAATGATTTCAATATTAAAATAATATTTTACACACTGGCCGGACTGGTCGGTGTGCTCATTGGCAGCAAATTGCTGGTTGATTCGGCTGTCGTCCTGGCAGACCAAATGGGGATTTCAAGTGCGGTTATCGGTCTTACCGTAATTGCACTTGGTACGTCCCTGCCCGAACTGGCAGTGTCCATTTCTGCAGCCCGTCGCGGATTTACCATGTTGATACTTGGAAATGTTATCGGGTCCAATATCACCAACATTGTGCTGGCAATGGG